>NZ_BAAAVI010000008.1:0-179467 GCF_039534445.1 Streptosporangium fragile
TCGAACTCGTCGATCCCGACCTGGTCTACGAGGGCGAGGCCGAGATCGACCTGGGGGGACGCAGGGCGGCGCTGCGGGCCGTCGGGCCGGCGCACACGGGCTCCGACCAGGTCATCGTCATCGACGACCGGGTGCTGTTCGGCGGCGATCTCATCGAGACCCGGATCTTCCCGATCGCGCCGTACTTCCCGCCTCACGACGTGGACGTGGACTGCGGCGGCTGGATCGGCGTCCTCGACGACCTGATCGCCCACGCCCCGGAGATCGTCGTGCCCGGCCACGGCGAGGTGGGCGGCACCTCGCTGATCCGCGACGTCCGCGACTACCTCGACTACGTGTACGGGGAGGTCTTCCGGCTGCGCGCGGCCGGCGCCTCCGCCGACGAGACGGCCGCCCGGATCGACAAGGACGCCCGCGCCCGCTGGACCACCTGGGAACGCCCCGAGTGGATCGGCTTCGCCGCCCGCGCCATCTACGCCGGCGCGCACCGATGACCGGCCGCTCCAACACAAACCCCACCTCACCGGATTCGTCCACCCCGGGCAACGGGGAAACAGACCGCCGCAACGTGGAAGGCCGCGAGGCGGGAGGCGGCGAAGCGAGAGCGGGGGAGACGAGCGCGCAGGACACGTGCGGCCGGGACGCGGACGGCCGGGACGCGGATGGCCGCGACGCGAGCGGGCCGGTCGCGAGCGGGCCGCTCGCGGGCGGCGGGGAGGTGAGTGGTCCCGAGGTGGCCGGATGGGAGCAAGAAGGGCGGCGGGAGCGGGGGATCGTGGCCTATGCGAGGATTTTCGGTGCTCCCGAGCAGGAGATGCCCGCCGTGTTCGCCGCGCGGGTGGGAACGGGGTTCACCGAGGAGGCGTTGCAGGCCGCCGGGGGCGCTGCCTGGTCGCACCCCGCCCTCACCGGACGCGACCGCAGCATCGCCGTCCTCACCGCCCTGGTCGCCCAGGGCGTCTCCGGCGACCGTCTCCTCACCCACCTGAGGCTGGCCCGCGAGCACGGGCTCGGCGACGACGCCCTCACCGCCCTCATGACGCTCCTGGCCTCCTACCTCGGCTATCCCCGGGCCTCCCAGGCCATGGAAACCGTCCACGCCACGGCGACCGAGCCTCCCACACGCCCGGCTCCGGCCCACCTCGCCCATGACCACGTACACCCCTCACCAAAACGGGAGAGCATATGAGCAGCCCCGAGGCAGTCATCGCCGCCCTGCGCACCGAGTACGACCGGCTGGCCGGACTGGTGTCCACCCTTGGCGAGGACGACCTGACCAGGCCGTCCGGCGCGGCCGAATGGGACGTCTCCCAGGTACCGAGGCCGGCACTTCGTCGACCGCTGCGCCGTCGAGCAGGCAGACCACGACGAGCGGGCTGGCCGCCACAGCCTCCGTGGCCGCCGTGGCACCGGCGTCGGCCAGCGGCGCGCTCTTGCTCGTGGTCCGGTTCCAGACCGTCGTGCGATATCCGCGGTCGACGAACGTTCTGGCGATCGCCGATCCCATGGCACCCAGACCGAGCACGGTGACCCGGCTCGCCGCGGTGGTGGGGTTGTCAGTCGTCGCTGTTGTCGTCGTCATGGTGATCCCTTTCGTGTCGGATTCGGGTCGAAGGAATGGTCGCCGGCTCGGCTCGGGAAGACCGCCCGACAGCGGTCATGCCGTGCTCGCCGGGTCGACGCTGGACAGCTTGTCGGGGTTGAGGATGCCGAAGATGGCGTGGATGCGTCCGTCGCGGATGGGGCCGGTGACACCGCCGATGGACCAAATGGCGGAGGCCCGAAGCCCTGTCCAGATGTGGCCACGGCTGGGGGGTGGATTTTTGCCCGCGATCAAGTTTTATAACAGACAAACGGCGTCGCCGCCCCCGCCAACGGTTCGAGAGGATCCTATGGACTTTCCTACTCCCGCTTACGTGAGCCTCCTGAATGCCCACAAGGGGATCGACATCGAGGGCGCGTCCACCGAAAACGGTGCCCGCGCCATACTGTGGGATTTCACGCTTGGGGCCAACCAGCGATTCACGTTCAAGCCCGGCAACGCCGTTCATGGAGAGGCCATCTACTGCATGATCGCCGAACATTCCGGAAAGGCGTTGAAGGCCGTCCACGATCCCGAACCGCGGGTGGTGCAGGGCGACTTCGACCCAATGGACATCAATATAGCCTTCCACATCCGGCAGCCCCCTCAGGCGAGCCGGGGGTACTGGATCGTGTCCGTGCCTACGAGCATGGTGCTGGCCGTGGACTCCACCACTGCGGGCTCGCCGCTGGTGCTCACGGGTCCGAACCCGACCTCCACCAACCAATTGTGGTTGTTCGGGGCCAAGCCCATATAGGAGACCCGCTGCTCGCAGACAGATCCGGATGCGCGGCCACGGCGACGAAGATGGTGATCAGGATCGAGTCGGCAAAGGAGGCAGCCGACGACGCTGCTGCTCCCTGCCCTGGGGAGCAGAAGGTCAGGGGTATGAGTTTTCTCGGCCGCGCTGGGCGGAGGCCGTCTGATCAGCCGAAACTGACTAGACGGCCTTCTTGCGTTCGGCCGTCCGCTCGGGCGAGAGTCAACGTTCTTGTAGTTCATCGCGTCGCCTGAAGGGTTCGTGAAAATGCCGGACCCTCACCGAACTCCTGGAGATGTGCCGCGAGGGCGTCCACGTCGGCCGTGCGATTGATGGATGGGCTCCGGTGGCCCGTCCCGTGAGATAGTCGCTCTCGTTCTGAATACGTGTCGGTGAGCGGAGATAATGCGTGTCGGACAGTCTCACGCAGATCAGCCGGACTGCATGACTAACATCCGCCCAGCTCAGGGCATTAAATTTTGATCTTGGCCGGAATTGCCCGTACCTCGGCTGGACCCGATTTGGAGCGACAGGGCACGAATGCTCGCCCACAGGCATGTTTTCTGAGGCGACGGTCACGACCTCCGAGGAAAGTTGCGCTGTTCCGGGGTCAAGGTCTATGAAGCAGGCGTGGCCGAGGGCCTTCACTGCCAAAAAACTTCTTCATAGGTCGCCGGTCCCGGGCCGGACCGGGCAGCCACTGCTCACGCGCTCCCGGTGAGGTGGACGCACGAGCTATTGCGGAGTTACCTCGCCGGCGCCTCACCCCTGCCCTTCGGCCGGTTGAGGCGCCGACGGGCCGGTCAGATCCAGTCGGCGATCGCGCCGCAACTGCACAGTTCCGTATGGCGTGGGGTGGCCGACAGCAGAGCAGCCAGACACCGCAGACGAACCCCCGAGATCCGGACCAATACTTACCGCATGCGACCGAACACGCACCGGAAACCGCTCAAGATCTGGAAGTAGCCAGCCGAACAGCATGCTGACCAGGGTTAACAACCCTCGAATGTACTTCGTGACAGCTTCGTTAACGGCAGGCCTGGTCGGGTCGCTACGCGACCCGACCACCATCACGGAAGATCGAGGTTGATCCGACAGGTGCGACTCTGTACGCCCTCGCGGAGGAATGAGGGTTTCATGACTTCTCCGGTGACAACGTGTGCGGGTTCTGGAGTCGGTCGACCGGTAGCTGTTCGTCGCAGATGCGGTCGAGCAGGGCCTGTTCGTGGCTGATGACGAGCAGCCCGAGTTCGCGGTCGCGAACGATGTCGATGAGCATGTGCCAGATCTGAGCCTGAGTGATGGCATCGAACATGGTCGTCATCTCGTCGGCGACGATGTATCGGGTGTCGGCCCGGAGGGCTCGGGCGATGCAGAACCGCTGTAGTTCGCCGCCGGACAGCTCCTCGGGCCAGCGGTCGAGCCATTCACGACGGATTCCGACTCGCTCGAGCGTCTCCGGCGAGGGGCGATGGGATTCGCCGAGTACCGATCGCATTCGCCACCGGGGGTTCACCGCGTGTTCCGGGTGCTGGTGGATGAGCTGGACCGGCCTGAAACCCCGGCGCGGCAGCGGGAGGCCGTCGACGAGGATTTCCCCGGACCGGGGTCGGAGGTCGCCGGCGATGAGGGCGCCCAGGGTCGATTTTCCCGTGCCGCTCGGGCCGGTGAGGCCGACTACGGTCCCGGACTCGATTCGGAGGTTCGCAGCCTTGTAGAGCGGTTCTCCGCCGGGGTAGGCGAAGGTGAGGTCCCTCACGATGAGTGCCATTGTTCACCTTCCGGGGAGAACTCGTTCTGCGGCAGGGCACGCCAGAGAGCGCGTGCGAACGGGTGTCGCAGGTCGTCGCCGTGGCCGGTGAAGCCGGATGCCGCTTCCACGGTGAGGAGCCGGCCTGCGTGCATGACGGCGACCCTCCGGGAGACGGCGATCGCGGCGAAGATGTCGTGCGTTATGAGAAGGACGGAGGCACCGCCTTCCGATAGCTCGCGCAGGTGGCCCAGGATCTCGGCGACGGCGTCTGCGTGCAGCCCGGGTGTCGGCTCGTCGGCGATGACCAGGCGGACCGTGTCGCGGACGCTGGTGGCGAAGAGCACGCGGCGCAGCATCCCGCCGGACAGCTGGAACGGGTACCGCCGTCCCACGTCGTCCGCCAGCCCGTACCGGGAGAACAGCGCTCGCTGTTGTTCATGGGCCGTCCGGGGGTCGAGTCCGATACGGACCTGCCTGCCGACGGTCATCAGCGGATCGAGGTTGTTCACGGACTGGGGGATGTAGGAGATCTCGCTGCCGCGCAGCGTCCGGAGCCTGCGCTCGTCGAGGAGCGTCCCGTCGAACAGGATGCGCCCGGAGACGGTCGCGTTGGCGGGGAGGATTCCGAGTATCGCCTGCGCGAGGAGGGTCTTGCCCGATCCGCTCGCTCCGATCACGGCGAGGATCTCTCCCGGGGCGATGTCGAGGCTGAGCGACGTCACACCGGTCACCGTGCGTGCGCGTGTGGCGCCCGCGTACCGGGTGAAGCCGACGGAGAGGTTTTCGAGGGACAGCAGGGGAGGTGTCATGTCGGTTGTCATCCGTTCGCGGTTCGCGGATCGAGCCGGGCGCGCAGTCGGTCCCCGAGGCGGGCGAAGCAGAGGACGACCAGGAGAAGCGCGAGACCGGGGAACACGGCAAGCCACCATTTCCCGCTGAGGATGTGGGGCATGCCTTCGGAGAGGAGGATGCCGATCGCGGGTGTCTGCGGGGAGAATCCGAAGCCGAGGAAAGTGAGCGCCGCCTCGTGCAGCACCACGTGCGGGAACATGAGCACGAAGCCGACCATCAGCTGAGGCCACGCGAGCGGGAGAATGTGCCTGGAGGCGATGAACAGGGGGGATTTGCCGAGGCCTCGTGACACTTTGACGAAGTCGGCGTCCCGGAGTTGTTTCGTGTCGGCCCGGACGAGCAGTGCGAGCGCCATCCAGTGTGTGGTGGCGATGCCCAGCATGATGCCGGGGATCCCGCCGCCGACGGTGAAGGCGATCAGGATCATGAAGATGAGGTGCGGGATGCCGATGAACAGATCGATCGCCCACGAGATGGCGTTGTCGAACCACCGGGCCGACAAGGCGGCCGCGATGCCGAGCACTGCCGAGATCGCGGTGCTGAGCAGCGCGGTTGCCACTCCGATGGCGAGCGAGAGGGCGAGACCCTTGACCACGCGGGTGAGCATGTCGCGTCCCAGGTGGTCCGTGCCGAAGGGGTGCTCGGGACTCGGCGCGAGCAGCCGCGATCCGATGTCGGAGGTCAGTGCCGAGCCGTCCGAGAGCACGCTTCCCAGGACGATGGCGAGGACGAGCGCGCCCGTGAGAACGAGTGATCGGATCAGCGAGCCGCGTCGGCGTGGTTCGGCGGGGATCGCGGGGTGCGCGGTGGTGCTCATAGCCGGTTCCTGACACGAGGATCGATCGCTGCGTTGATCAGGTCTGCGATCAGGTTTCCCGCGAACACGAACGCGGAGCTGATCAGGACGATCCCCAGCAGCAGCGGGACGTCTCCGCCGAGCGCCGAGGCCGTCAGCGTCGACCCGAGTCCCGGATAGGAGAAGACCGTCTCGGCGAGGACGGATCCGCCGAACAGTTCCGCGAAGTAGGCAAACTGCAGCGTGACCGCCGGGACGATCGAGTTGCGGAGGCCGTGGTTCCGGAAGAGGGAGCCGCCCCGCTCGCCGCGGGCCCGGGCGAAGACGACGTAGTCGCTGTGCAGGACGTCGGTCATCCTCTCCCGGGTGTGCATGGCGATGTTCGCGACTCCGATCAGCGAGAGCGTGGCGGCGGGGAGCGCGAAATGGTGCAGGCGCTGCGCGAAGGTCACCTCGTCGGCCGGAACGCCATGGGGGCCGGCGAGTCCGACCGGGAACCAGCCGAGCCGGACGGCGAACGCCACGAGGAAGATGATGCCGAGCCAGAACGTCGGCGTCGACGAGAGCACGTAGCTGTAGCCGGTGATGATCCGGTCGGCGAGCCGGCCCCGGTGGAACGCGGCGATCACGCCGAGGCAGTAGCCGAGGACACCGGAAAGCACCCACGCCACGCCCATGAGCGCGACCGATGCCCAGAACCGTTCACCGATCACAGCGGAGACCGGCGCCTTGTAGAGCGTCGACACACCGAGGTCGCCCTCGAGCATCGCGCGCGCCCAAGCGGAGTACTGCTCGATCGGGGATCCGTCGAGACCCCAGTACTCGCGCAGACGTGCGAGCTGCTCGTCGGTGACGTTCACGTCAGCGCCGATGTACGCCTGGATCGGGTCGACCGGGGAGTTGAGGACGAGCGCGAAGGCCAGCACCGACACGCCGATCAGGAGCGTCGCGAACCGCAGGACGCGGATCGTGACGCTCCGGACGAGCCCGGCCGTGCCGGTGCGGGCGCTCCGCGATTTCAGCCGCTCCATTTCCAGTCCGCGATCGTGTTGAACAGCGCCCACTCGTGGCCGTGGCCCTGAATCGGCTGATCGCCCAGGTCGAGGCCGTCCCGCACCAGATACAGGTGGTCGATCCTCACCAGCCACACGATCGGAGCGTCGCCGTTCTCCCCGGCGAACCCGGACTTACCATCCCACTGCGCCAGCTTCCAGGACTTGTTGGCCTCCTCCGGTGTCGTCGCCGCGAGCCCCGCGGAGAGGTGCTTGTCCACGGCCGCATTCGAGTACTGCGGCATGTTGTTGTAGCCAGTGTCGATCGTCTTGGACGAGTACATCCCGAAGAGCTGGTGGGCGTGATGACGGCCGCCGCCCCACGTGACCGCGTTCGCCTTGCCGTCCAGATAGATCCCGTCCCAGGTCGTCCCCTTGGCCGTGATCTCGATCCCCAGCTTGCGGGCCTGGTCGGCCACGACGAGAGCGAGGTCGCTGCGCAGCTGGTCGTCCGAGGGGTAGAGCAGCGTGAACTGCGCCTTGGCGCCGTCCTTCTCCACGATCCCGTCGCCGTCGGAGTCCGCCCAGCCTCCCTTTTCCAGGATCTGCTTGGCGTCGTCCGTCCGCCCGTCCTCGAAGACGGTCTCCTCGTTGAACCACGGCAGGCCGTCGACCAGGGTGTAGGCCGGTCGTCCATGGCCCTGCAGGACGAGCTCGACGATCCCCTCACGGTCCAGGCCGATGTTCAGGGCCCGGCGGACCGCCGGATCGGAGGTGACGTCGTTCCCGACCTTGACGTCGTTGCCGCGGATCTTCCCGGAGTTGCCTGCCGGGAGCGTCGGCAGTGTGAGACCGCGCGAATCCACTGTCTCGAAGCTCTGCAGCGTCATGCCGGGGATCTTCTGGTCCGCGAACGCCGGCGGCACGTAGGCGATGTCGACCGACCCGGACTTCGCGGCGGCGAGTGCGGCGTCCTCGGCCAGGAACAGGAAGGTCAGCTTGGTGAACTTCACCGTGTCCCCGTACCAGTACGGGTTCGGCTCCAGGATCACCTGCTGCCCGTCCTGGAAGTCCTTGACCCGGTACGGGCCCGAGCCGATCGGATCGCTCGAGTAGTCCGGGCCGTAGTGGGCCTTCGGAAGAATCGGGATCTCCGACAGCTCGCTGACGAAAGTCGACCGGGGCTCGCTGAGGCGGAATTCGACGTGCGAGTCGTCGACAGCGACGATCTTGTCGACGAAGCTCAGATCGAACCGGGTGCCGTCCTTCTTCAGCAGCTCGTAGGTGAACGCCACATCCTGTGCCGTCACCGGCTCGCCAGTCGACCAGCGCGCGTTGTCCCGCACCGTGAAGCTCCACACCAGCGCGTCCTCGCTCACCGAGTACTTCGAGGCGAGATCATCGACGAAGTTCACCTTGGAATCGATCGCGAGAAGCGAGCTGTGAATCGGCCGGATCTGCGCCGGCCGCGAGCCCCACCCCTTGAGGGGGTCGAACTCGCCCCCCGCGATGTCGCCCACAGCGATCACCAGCTCGGTCCCGCGTGCCCCCGCCCCCGCGGCGCCGCTGTTCCCCGCAGCGCAGCCGGTGGCCATCGACGAAAGAACGACGGCCGCTGCGACCGCCGCACGCCTGAACCCACCGGATCCTGGAAAACGTCTACTGGGCACAGGGCGACCTCAACTCTCGATGGTGCGACTGAACTTCGTTGCCGAGAGGCAGCGACGACGAGCAGGCTAATGAAAACGGTTATCGGTTGCAAACCGCCCGCGTTGACGGCACGATACCCATGTGAACCTCCCCGCCGGCACAGAGAGTCACGGTGACCTGACCCTTTGCGGGACGCGATGTTCCCGGCCGCAGCCGATGCCTACGAGCGGTCCGGGAAGTGGGTGCGCACGTTGTCCGGCCGGGCACCTCGATGAGAGCGGGGCGCCGGGCGCTGCGGAAAATCCCCTCAGCGCAGGAGCAGGTGGCGCAGGACGTAGGGCATGATGCCGCCGTGCCGGTAGTAGGCGGCCTCGCGCGGGGTGTCGAGGCGGAGGCGGGCCTGGAAGGTGATGTCGTCGGCGGTCACGGTCAGCGTCGGCGGAAGGTCCGGTCCGTCGAGTGCGGCGAGCCCGGTGACGGTGATGGTCTCGCGGCCGGTCAGGCCGAGTTCGCCGGGGCCCTGGCCGGGGAGGAACTGCAACGGGAGGATGCCCATGCCGACGAGGTTCGAGCGGTGGATGCGTTCGAACGACGTGGCGATGACGGCCTTCACGCCGAGCAGCGCGGGCCCTTTCGCGGCCCAGTCGCGGGAGGAGCCGGCGCCGTAGCCCTCTCCGGCCAGTACGACGGCGGGCACCGAGGCGGCCTGGTAGGCGCGGGCGGCCTCGTACACGCTGGTGACGCGGTCGCCGTCCAGGAAGTTCGGGGTGAGACCGCCCTCGGTGCCGGGGGCGAGCCGGTTGCGCAGGCGGACGTTGGCGAAGGCGCCGCGCATCATGACCTCGTGGTTGCCCCGCCGGGAGGCGTAGGTGTTGAGCTGGTGGCGGGGCACGCCCAGCCCGGTGAGATAGCGCCCGGCCGGACTGGACGGGAGGATGGCGCCGGCCGGCGAGATGTGGTCGGTGGTGATGAAGTCGCCCAGCATGACCAGGACGCGGGCGCCGGTGATGTCGGCGACGGGCGGCGGCTCGGGTGACATGCCGTCGAGGTAGGGGGCGCGGCGCACGTAGGTGGAGGCGGGGTCCCAGGGGTAGGTGGCCGAGCCCGGGAGGCCCAGGCGCTGCCAGCGTTCGTCGCCGTCGAGGACGTCGGCGTACGCGCGGGTGAACATCTCCGGGCGGATCACCCCGTCGATGACGGCGCCCACCTCGCCGGGGGTGGGCCAGAGGTCGCGCAGGTAGACGGGGCGCCCTTCGGGGTCGGTGCCGAGGGGCTCGCTGGTGAGGTCCAGGTCCACGGTGCCGGCGATGGCGTAGGCGACGACGAGCGGCGGGGAGGCGAGGTAGTTGGAACGGACCTCGGGCTGGATCCGGCCCTCGAAGTTGCGGTTGCCGGACAGGACGGCGGCGACGTCCAGGCCGTGCTCGGCCACCGCCTTCGACACCTCGTCGATGAGCGGCCCGGACGCGCCGATGCAGGTCATGCAGCCGAACCCGGCCAGGGTGAAGCCGAGCCGCTCCAGGGACGAGGTCAGGCCGGCCTCGGCGTAGTAGTCCATGACGACGCGGGAGCCGGGCGACAGAGTCGTCTTCACCCAGGGCTTGGCGCGCAGGCCGCGCTCGGCGGCCTTCTTGGCGAGAAGCCCGGCCGCGACCATGACGGAGGGGTTGGAGGTGTTGGTACAGGAAGTGATGGCGGCGATGGCGACGGCACCGTGCCCGATCTCCTGGCCGCTGCCGGCCAGCCGCGCCCGCGCGGGCGGATGGCCCTGCGCGCGGAAGGCGGCCTTCACCCCCTCCAGGGGCATGCGGTCCTGCGGCCGGCGGGGGCCGGCGACGGACGGGACGACGGCGGCCAGGTCGAGGTCGAGGTCGGCGGTGTAGGAGGGCGGCGCGTCGGGATCGTGCCACAGCCCCTGTGCCCTGGCGTAGACCTCGACCAGGTCGGCGTGGTCGGGGGAGCGGCCGGTGAAGCGCAGGTAGCGGATGGTCTCGGCGTCGACGGGGAACAGGGCGGCGGTGGAGCCGAACTCGGGGCTCATGTTGGAGATCGTCACCCGGTCGGTGACGGGCAGCGCGGTGACGCCCGGCCCGTGGAACTCGACGATCTTGCCGACCACGCCGTGCGCGCGCAGCATCTCGGTGAGGGTCAGCACGAGGTCGGTCGCGGTGGCGGCGACCGGGAGCCCGCCGTGCAGGCGCACCCCCACCACGTCGGGGACGAGGATGGACACCGACTGGCCGAGCATGGCCGCCTCGGCCTCGATGCCGCCGATGCCCCAGCCGAGCGTGCCGAGCCCGTTGACCATGGTGGTGTGCGAGTCGGTGCCCAGGCACAGGTCCGGGTACGCCTGCCCGTCCTGGCACATCACCACGCGCGCCAGATACTCCACGTTGATCTGGTGCATGATGCCCTTGCCCGGCGGCACCACGGTGAAGCCGCGCAGCGACGCCTGGCCCCAGCGCAGGAAGCGGTAGCGCTCGGCGTTGCGCTCGTACTCCAGCTCGGCGTTGCGCGCCAGGGCGTCCGGGCGGCCGAAGACGTCGGCGATGATCGAGTGGTCGACGACCAGCTCGGCGGGGATGGCCGGGTTGACCCGGCCGGGGTCGCCACCGAGCTCCGCCATGGCGTCGCGCATGGCGGCCAAGTCGACGAGCGCGGGCACGCCGTTGGTGTCGTGCAGGAACACGCGCGCGGGGTGCAGGTCCACGGCCACGGTGCGGTCGGCGCGCGGCCGCCATCCGGTCAGGGCCCGCACCTGTTCGGCGGGCGCGCCGTGGCGCAGCAGGTTCTCCAGCATGATGCGCAGGCTGTACGGCAGCCGGGCGGGGGCGTCGACGCGGTGGATACGGTAGCGGCGGGAGCCCACCGTGAGGTAGTCGGTCACGAGTCCTGCCCTTGCAGCGAGACGGGGTGGCAGAAGGTGTTGCGGTGCTCGGTCACGCACTCCTCGGCGACCTGCCGCCAGGCGGCGTAGTGCGGCGCGGCGCGGTGCTCGGTGAAGAAGGCCGACCGGTCCCGGTAGATCTCGTACAGGATGAACCGGTGCGGGTCGTCGTCACGGCGCAGCACGTCGAAGCGGAGGCAGCCGGGCTCCTGCCGGGTGGCGTGGGCGTTGGCCTCGATGCCGCGGAGGAAGGCGCCGAGGCGGCCGGGCCGTACCTGAAGATGGACGATCACGACGAACATGTGCTCATCCAGCCGGGCCGCGGGAGCGCGCACGCCTGGGCGAGGCGTTCGAGGCCGCGCAGGGTCCTGCCGGGCAGGCGCACACCGGTGCGGGCGGTTTCGGCGGCGTTTCGGTCTTCGATCTCGCCGGGGTAGAAGATCTCGTCGAAGCCGGGCGCGAGCGGGACGGCCTTGGTGCGGTCGATGAGGTCGTCGAGCCGGCGGGCGTAGTCGGCGGGGTCGGCCACGGCGTCGAGACGCAGGGCGAGCAGCAGGTGGCCGCAGCCGCTGCGGCGGTCGGGGACGTACGGGCCTGCCACGTCGGTGGCGTACGAGCTGCCGGTCAGCACGCCGGACAGCACGTCCATCATGAACGAGATGCCGTACCCCTTGTGCCCGGCCATGGGCAGGATGAGCCCGTCGATGGCCTGCCGGGGGTCGGTGGCGGGGCTGCCGTCCGGCGACTGGGCCCAGCCCTTGGGGATGGGCTGCCCGCGCTCCAGGGCGGCGTAGATCTTGCCCCGGGCGACCGTGGTGTTGGCGATGTCGAGCACGACCGGGCCGCGCCGGCCACCGGGCACCGCGACGGACCAGGGGTTGGCGCCCACGCTCTTCTCCCTGCCGCCCCACGGCGCCATGGCGGGGCTGCCGTTGGTGGTCAGCAGGGCGACGCAGCCCTCGGCGGCGATCATGCGGGTGAAGTAGGCGGCGGTGCCGAAATGGTTGCTGTTGCGGACGGCCACCACGCCGGCGCCGTGCTCGCCCGCCCGGCGCACGGCGTCGCGGGCCGCGTACGCGGTGACGACCTGGCCCACGCCGTCGCGGCCGTCGAGGACGGCGACGGCGCCTCCGTCGATCACGGTGGCCACGTCGGTCACCGCGCGCATGGCGCCGGAGCGCAGCCGGTCGGCGTACCACTCCAGGCGCAGCATGCCGTGCGAGGGGTGCCCCCACGCGTCGGCCGTGACCAGGCTGTCGGCCACCAGCCGGGCGTCGGGCCCGGGGACGCCGAGCGAGGTCAGGACCGCGACCCCGAAGGAGACCAGTTCGGACGGTGGGATCATGACAGGCTCCTGACCTGGTCGGGGGTGAGCGGCCGGGTGGGGCGGTCGCGCAGCAGCAGCCACAGCCGCGCCGTCTCCTCCAGTTCCTCGATGGCGTCGGCGGCGGCGGGGAGATCGGGGCCGGCGACGATCGGGCCGTGGTTGGCCAGCAGCAGGGCGTGCGCGGTGCGGGCGGCCCGCTCGGCGATCGGCCCCAGGGCCGGATCCCCGGGAGCGTGGTAGGGCAGCAGCGGCAGCCGCCCGACGCGCATCACGTAGTAGGCGGTCAGCGGCGGGAGCACATCGTCGGGGTCGAGACCGTCGTGGCAGGAGACGGCCACGGCGTACGTGCTGTGCAGGTGAACCACGGCGCCGGCGTCCGGGCGGGCGCGGTAGAGGGCGGCGTGCAGGAACGCCTCCTTCGACGGCTTCGGGCCGTCCAGGTGCTTCCCTGTCAGGCTGACCAGCGACAGTTCGCCGAGGGAGCGGAGAGAGCCGCCAGTGGGCGTGATGAGGAAGCCGTCGCCGGTGCGCGCGCTGAGGTTGCCGGTGCGGCCGTGGGTGAGCCGCCGGTCGAACAGGGACGCGCCCAGCTCGGCGAGCCGCTGTGGCAGGTCGGTCATGGTGTTTCCGTTGCTCGTACGAGGAGGTCGGGCCGGCCGAAGTTGCCGGATTTGAGCAACAGGGCCAGCGGCGGGTGGCCGGTGGTGAGCAGCCACGGCACGCCGCGGTCCGCCTCCGCGCCGACGACCGCGCCGGTCACGCCGAGGGCGTTCACCACGGCGCCGGAGGTCTCGCCGCCGGCCACGACGATGCGGCGTGCGCCCAGCTCGGCGGCGCGGGCCGCGACGGCGGCCAGCGTCTGCTCCAGGAACGGGGCCGCGCCGGGTGAACGCCGCTCGGGTGGAGCGGAGGAGTAGATCATCACGCGGTCCTCGCGCGCGAGGTGGGTCTTCAGCCAGTCGAGGGCTTCGGCGGGCGCGCCGTCATGAGCTTGCAGGTAATGCGCGGGCATGTGTGCGCGGGCGTGCGCCACCTGTTCCAGGGTGGCCGCCGAGCAACTGCCCGCGAGGACCACGGAGGGGCCGGGCGGCAGCTCGGGCAGGCCGGCCGAGCCGTCGAGGCCGGCGAGGGCACCGGTGGCGCGGGCCAGTCCCGCGGCCCCCGTGATCACCGGGAGGTGGGCGGCGGCGCGGGCGATGGTGTCCAGGTGGCTGTCGGTGACGGCGTCGGTCACGGCGTGGCGGACGCCGCCTGCCGCCAGCTCCTCCAGCGCCGACCGCACGGCGACGGGGCCGCGCTCGACCGTGTGCAGCGGGACGAGCCCGACGCGGTGCGGGGTCTGCCGGCCGAGAACGCGGACCAGGTCGGAGTCGGTCATGGGGGTGAGCGGGTGGTGCCGCATCGGCGACTCCGCCAGCGGCCGGTCGCCGACGAACAGGTGCCCCTGGTAGACGGTGCGGCCGTGCTCGGGCGAGGCCGGGCACACCACGGTCAGACCGGCCCCGCCCGCCTCGGCCAGCGCGTCGGCGACCGGGCCGATGTTGCCCTGGTCGGTGGAGTCGAAGGTGGAGCAGTACTTGAAGTAGAGCTGCCGGACGCCCTGGCCGGCCAGCCAGTCCTGGACGGTGCGCGACGCGGCGACCGCTTCCCGGGGCGGGATCGAGCGGGTCTTGAGCGCCACGATGACGGCGTCGCAGTCCGGGACGGTCGTTCCTGGTGGTGGCGCGCCGAAGAGCAGGACGGTGCGCAGCCCCGATCGCCGGTAGGCGGCGGCGACATCGGTGCCGCCGGTGTAGTCGTCGGCCACGCAACCGAGCAGCGGGCTCATGCCGGCGCCCCGCGCGAAGCTGTGGCCGCCGTGAGTGCCGGCGCCTCGCGTGCGGACGTGGCCGTGAGCGTCTCGCGTGAGGACGTGAGAGCCTCGCGCAACGCCGTGGCCGCCGCCAGCGGCGGGCTCAGCACCGGCAGGCCGAGCCGAGCGGCCAGCTCGGCGTGCACCGGGCTGATCGAGTACTGCCCGAGCAGGACGAGCTGGACCTCCTCAAGGAGCGGCTGGGCGGCCCGCGCGAGCGCGTCCGTCAGGTCCGGCCAGTCCTGGGCGGTGGCAGCGGCGGCGGCGCCTGGCGCGGCGACGGCCCGCACCTCGACGCCGTGCGCCACCTTCTTCAGCCGCCGGGCGGAGTCGGCAGCCGCCGAGTCGAGCGAGCCGAGCACGAGGACGCCGCCGGGCCGGTGCCGGGCGACCTCGGCGAACATCGCCTCGTCCGAGCCGGTCACCGGCACGTCGTGCAGCCGGCGGGCCAGCTCGGCGGCGGGCCCGTACATGGAGCAGGACAGCAGCACGGCGTCCGCGCCGCCACGGACGGCGTAGTCGATGAGCGCGAGCATGCGGCGCGTCAGCGCGGGCGTCATGCCGCCCACCGCGTCGGCCTCGGTGACGAGCCGGTCGTCCAGGAGGTGCCAGGGGCTGGCCTCGGGGAAGCCTTCCGCCAGCCCGTCGCTGGCGGGCCGGATGGAGGCGGGGGTGGCGTTGACGACCGCGACTCTCATCGCTTCACCGCGGCGGCGACGGCCTCGGCGAACGCGCGGGTGCCGGCCGTGCCGCCCATGTCACGGGTGCGGGTCCCGGCCCCCACGGTGTCGGCGACCGCGGTCTCGATGAGCGCGGCGGCCTCGGCCAGGAGAGGGTCCTGGTGGCGGGCGCCGAGCCAGTCGAGCAGCATGGCGCTGGACAGGACCATCGCGATCGGGTTGGCGAGGTCGCGTCCGGCGATGTCGGGAGCCGAGCCGTGGGCGGCCTGGGCCATGGCGCGCTCGTGGGATGCGTTGATGGACGGGGCGATGCCGAGCGATCCGGCGATCTCGCCGGCCAGGTCCGACAGAATGTCGCCGAACATGTTCTCGGTGACGATGACGTCGAAGTCGTTCGCCCGCCGCACCAGGTGCACGGTCATCGCGTCGATGTGGAAGTCGTCCACGCTCACCTGCGGGTAGTGGGCGGCGACCTCGTGGCAGACGTCGCGGAACAGGCCGGTGGTCAGCTTCAGCACGTTCGCCTTGTGCACGATGGTGACCCTGCCGCGCCTGCGGGAGGCCAGCTCGAACGCCTCGACGGCGATCCGCTCGACCGCCTGGCGGGTGATGATGCCCATGGCGATGGCCACGTCGGGGGTGGGCATGAACTCGCCGGTGCCCTTGTAGGTGCTGCGGTCGGCGTAGAAGCCCTGGGTGTTCTCGCGGACGATCACCAGGTCGGTGCCGGGAACCACGGCGTCGGCGCCCTCGAACGCCTTGGCGGGGCGGATGTTGGCGAACAGGTCGAAGTGCTTGCGGATGGTGCCGCTGGGGTTGAGCCTGGAGCGGTGCGGCTCGGGGTAGGCGGCGCTGTCGTGCGGGCCGAGCAGCCACGCGTCCAGCCCTTCGAGGGCGGTCAGCGTCGATTCCGGCACGGCGTCGCCGTGTGTGCCGATGGCCGAGGCACCCAGGGGCAGGTCCACCCACTCGACGGGGGCGGCTCCGGCGGCGGCCAGCGCCGCGTCCACGACCAGCACGGACGCGGGAACGATCTCGGGGCCGATGCCGTCGCCTTCGAGTACGCCAAGACGGTAGGAAGAGGTCACGGAAATCCTCACTGTGCGATGGTGACGAGCGCTTCGACGTCCTTGGGCAGGGCGTCGGTGGTCGGGTAGAGCAGGCAGGCGGCGGGCTCGACGGCGAGCGTGACCTCGCCGGTCAGCCCGGGTCGGGTGGTCTCGGCCTGGACGACGTGGTCGCCGAGGCGCAGGTCGTACTCGTGGCGGGAGCCGACGTAGGAGGAGGTCAGCACCTCGGCGGTGAGCACGTTGAGGTCTGCGGGCGCGGTGTGGCCGGAGGGGAGGATCTCCAGCCGTTCGGGACGGATCGCCACGGTGACCCGCTGGCCCGCGGTGGTGGCGGCCGGGGCGCTGATGTTCTTGCCGGTGCAGTCGAGCCGCACCTCGCCGGGGCCGGTCGTGGTGCCGGTGAGGAAGTTGCACCGGCCGACGAATGCGGCCACCTCGGCGGTCGCGGGGGTTTCGTAGATCTCCTGCGGGGTGCCGATCTGCACCATGTCGCCCTTGGACATCACCGCGATGCGGTCGCTGAGGGCCAGGGCCTCGTCCTGGTCGTGGGTGACGTACACGGTGGTGATGCCCAGTTCGGTCTGCAGCCGCTTGAGCCAGGCGCGGGCCTGGTCGCGCAGCTTGGCGTCCAGGTTGGACAGCGGCTCGTCCAGCAGCAGCACGCTGGGCGAGTAGACCAGGGCGCGGGCGAGCGCGACGCGCTGCTGCTGGCCGCCGGAGAGCTGGTGCGGGTAGCGGTCCTTCAGCTCGACCAGGCCGACCCTGCCCAGGGTCTCGGCGATGAGCGTGTCCTGTTCGCGCCGGTCGACCTTGCGGATTTTGAGCGGCATGGCGAGGTTCTGGGCGACGGTCATGTGCGGCCACAGCGCGTACGACTGGAACACCATGCCGAGGTTGCGTCCCTCGGGCGGCACGAACGTGCCGGCGTCGACGAAGGTGGCGGTCCCGACGGCGATGCTGCCGCCGGTGGGCCGTTCCAGGCCGGCGATGCAGGCCAGGGTGGTGGACTTGCCGCAACCGCTGGGGCCGAGCAGGGTGAAGAACTCGCCGTCGCCGATGGTGAAGGTGATGTCGTGCAGGACGGCGTTGTCCCCGAATCGCTTGGCCAGGTTGGCGACCTTGACTTCAGGCATCTGTGCGCCCCTTCAGTAGTAGGCCGGCGAGCCCGACGAAGGTCGCCGTGATGGCGATCTGCAGGCTGGCCAGTGCGGCCACGGAGCCGGTGTTGCCCTGCACCCACAGTTCGAGCATGGTCGTGCCGATGATGTTGGAGTCGGCCGAGGCCAGGAAGACCGCGGGCGAGTACTCCTTGAGCAGTGTCACGAACGTCAGGATCAGCGCTCCGGCGAAGGCCGGCCGCAGCAGCGCCGCGAGAATGCGGGTGAACGTACGCACCCAGTCGGCTCCCGACACCCGGGCGGCGTTGTCCAGCTCGCGCCCGATCTGCATGACCGACGGCGAGATGGAGCCGAAGGCACTGGGCAGCGCGCGCAGCCCGAACCCGATGATCAGTGCCCACAGCGTGCCCTGGATCAGCGTCCCCAGCCCGAAGGGCGCGAAGGCCAGTGCCCAGAACAGGCCGATGCCGACGATGATGCCGGGCATCGCCTGCGGGGCGAGCGCCAGGTACTCCACCGCGCGGGCGAAACGGAAGGTCGAGCGCCTGGCCACCATCACCGCCGTCAGCGACAGGACGCTGACCAGGACCGCGCCGATCGCGGCCACCAGCAGGCTGTTGACGATCGACTGCACGTACACCGGGTAGGTGAAGATCCGCTCGTAGTTGTCGCCGGTGAGGGTCTTGAACGGCGACTGCAGCGGCGTGAACACCTGCGTGAACGAGCGGAACACCAGCCCGCCGATCGGGACCAGGGCGCCCATCACCACATAGAACGCGATGGCCGTCACGCTGATCCACTTCAGCCGGCCCAGGTCCAGCGGGCGCGGCCGGGTGGCCTTGCCGCGTACGGACACGAACCGCTGGGCGTTCCTCAACAGCTTGGCCTGCAGCGCGACCAGGCTGACGGTCACCGCCAGGATGATCGCCGAGGCCGCACCGAGCACGCCGTAGTCGGGGTTGATGGACTGCAGGCCGTTGCGGTAGAGGAACGTCGAGAACACGTCGATGCCGACCGGCCGGCCGAACAGCAGCGGCACGCTCAGCGTCTCCACCGACATGCTGATCACCAGGATCGAGCTGTAGACGACCGGCGGGCGCAGCAGCGGCAGGACCACCGAGCGCAGGATGCGCAGCGGGCCCGCACCGCACACCTGCGCGGCGGCCTCCAATGAGGCGTCGCTCTGGCGCAGCGCGTTCGCGCAGAAGGTGTAGACGATGGGCGCCAGCGCCACGGCCTCGGTGAGTGCCATGCCGGGGATGGAGTACAGGTTCCACGGCAGGAAGCCGAGCAGGCGGCGCACCTCGACGCTGACGAAGCCGGCCGGGCCGTACATGGTGATCCAGCCGAAGCCGAGGATCAGCGAGGAGATGAAGAACGGCCACTGCATGGCGGCGGCGAACACGCGCCCGCCGGGCAGCCTGGTGCGTACCACGACCACGGCCATCGGCACCGCGATGAGCAGGCTGAGCACGGTGGTCAGCCCCGCGAACAGCGCCGTGTTGAGCACGACCCGGCCGAACCCCGCCTCGGTGAACAGCCGCACGTAGTTGTCGGCGCCGAGGACGCCGCCCGCCTCGTACAGGGGCCGGTCGAGGAAGGACTGGTACAGCGTCGGCACCACCGGCGCCAGCACCAGGACGGCCAGCAGGAGCAGCACGCCGTACTGCAGCCAGCTCTCCCTGGCCAGCCCCAGTGGCCGGCGGTAGCGCGGCGGCGGATGCGCCGGTGGACGCGGCGGGGACAGGGTGGTCATCGCGTTCCTCTCAGCGGCCGAGCAGGCCGTTCCACTTGTCGGTGAAGGACTTGACCTCGGCGTCGGGGACCTTCTCGTACTTCGCGACGATCACGTTGGCCTCCCCCACCGCCTTCACCAGTTCCTGGTAGGTGTGCAGTCCGTCGGCGGCCGGCACGTCGTCGCGGTAGGAGGTCAGGCCGCCCTCGGCCACCGCCCGCTGGCCCTCCTGCGACAGGACGAAGTCCACGAACAGCTTGGACGTCGCCGGGTGCGGCGCCCTGGCGGCGATGCCGATGCCGCGCGGCAGAGCCACGGTGCCGTCGTCGAGGAACGAGATCGCCAGCAGGCCGCCGCTCTTGGCGACCACCGGGTAGGCCGGGGCGGCGCTGACGAAGAAGCCGGCCACGTACTCGCCCGAGGTGATCTTCTCCAGCTGGGTGCCGGAGGAGGTCTCCGGCCTGGCCAGCGGCAGCACCGACTGCAACGAGGTCCAGGAGTCCGGGCGGGCGTCGGCGAAGGCGTGCGAGACGGTGAAGCCGAACGCGCCGCCCACGTCCCGCGTGGTGATCTTGCTCTTGTACTGGGCGGGGTCCTTGGCCAGGATCGCCGCCAGGCTCTTCAGGCCGGTCGGCTTCTCGGGCAGCAGCGAGGTGTTGTACGCGATCGACAACGGGTCGACCGACATCGCGTACACGTTGGGCAGCAGCTCGCCGAAGTCCGGCAGCTTGTCCTTCTCCGGCGAGGCGTACTCCGTCAGCGTGCCCGGCCGGGCGGCGAAGTCGGCCCACGCCTGGGCGGCGTTCGACACCACCAGGTCGGCCGGTGAGCCGCCGGTGGCCTGTTCGCTGAGCACCCGCTGGAACACCTCGTCGCTGTCGAGGTTGTTGGCCGCGATCTTCGTCACCCAGGGGTACTTCTTCTGGAAGTCGCGGAAGATCGGCGCCCAGTTCTCCTGGTCGGTGTTGGAGTAGATGGTGAGGGTGCCGCCCTCCTTCTTGGACGTCTCCATGAGCCGGGCGTACTCGGCCGGGTAGTACGGCGGGGCCTGACCCGTCGCGATCTGGTTCGGCGGCGGTTCTTTCGGCGTCTCGCCACCGCCGCCGCATGCCGCGAGCAGGCCGAACGCGAGTACGGCGGCGCCGAGAGCGCGGAAAGGGGGGTGGAAGGTGGTCATGTGCTTCCTCCTAGACCAGGCGAGGCCGACCAGCCGCCGCCTGTGATGCCGCACACTCTGCTTCGTTATAACCTATGACGTCAACCCCCTGTTTCTGGAATGTAACGCCATGAGACATCCTGATGGCTTATAGCGGTCATCGGGTGGTAAGCCCCGGTGCCATACTTGGACAGGACTCTTGTGGACAAGTCGGGGCGGCGGTGTAGGTTATAACGGTCACCGACGAGACAGGACGACGATGAGCGAATCAGCGGCCGAGCTCTACACCACCAAGGCGGACTTCGCCTATCTGCGCGTCAAGGAGCTGATCCTGTCCGGGACGCTGCTCCCCGGCTCCGTCATCGCGCAGGCCCAGCTGGCCCGGGAGATCGGCATCAGCACCACGCCGCTGCGCGAGGCGCTGCGCCGGCTCAAGAGCGAGGGGCTGGTCGAGCTCGACGCCCACCGCGACGCCCGGGTCGCGCCCCTGGCCGCCGAAGAGGCCCGCGACCTGCTGGAGCTGCGCCGCAGCCTCGACCCGCTCGCCGTCGCGCTGGCCGCCGAACGCCGCACCAGGGCCGACATCGCCGCCATGCGCGCCGCCCACGAAGGCCTCAAACCGCTGCCCGGCAACCCCGCGTACGAGCAGCTCGTCGCCCACCGCAGGTTCCACACGGCCCTCTACTCCGCCTCGCACAACGACCTGCTCATCCAGACCCTCGACGGCCTGTGGGACAAAGCCGACCGCTACCGCCGCCTCGCCCTGGAGGTCGAGCGCGGCCAGGCGGCCCGCGACCGCAAGGCCGCCGAACACGAGGCCCTGCTGGAGTACGTGATCGCGGGCGACGCGGAATCGGCCGCGGCCGTCATGCGCGAGCACATCGACACCAGCCTCGGCGCCCAGGCCGCCTGGCGGCTGCGCAAGCACCACACCGAACCGGGCTCCACCGGATCAGACTCCGCCGACGAGGGCGAGGCAGATGCCTGACCCCTGGCATCGGCACGCCGTCCTGCCCGTCCACTCCGCCGGCACCCAGATCATCACCTTCGTGCTGCGCCCCACCATGTCCTACCGCGCGATCGAGCTCGACGTGCCCCCCGCCTGGCTCGGCGTGCTCGGCGCCAGTTTCGCCCTCGCGCCGCTGCTGCTCGCCCTGCCCGCCGGGCACGCCGCCGACCGCTACGGCGAGCGCCGCATGGCCGTGGCGGGGGCGCTCCTGCTCGCCGCGTCCGCCGTCGCCTTCGCCACGCTCGGCCACACCGTCCCCGGGCTGGTCGCGGCCGGGATCCTGCTCGGCACCGGTCACCTGGGCAGCGTCATCGCCCAGCAGGCGCTGGTCGCCAACACCACCGAACGCGGCCGCCACGACACCGCGTTCGGCCACTACACCTTCGCCGCCTCCCTCGGCCAGGCCGCGGGCCCGCTGCTGATCGCCGCGTTCGGCGGCCACGGCGCCATCCCCGACACCGGCCGCATCTTCGCCGCCTCGTGCGGCCTGGCCCTGCTGCTCCTGGCACTGTCGTTCCTGCTCCCGAACCACCCGCCCGGCCGCGCCGAAGCGGAAGGCGGCGACCTGCGGACGCTGCTGCGCCTGCCCGGCCTCGCGCACGCCCTGCTGACCAGCTGCGTGGTGCTGGCCGCGGTCGACATCACCCTGACCTACCTGCCCGCGCTCGGCGCCGAGCTGGGCCTGACCGCGAGCGCCGTGGGACTCCTGCTCACGCTCCGCGGCCTCGCGTCCATGACCTCGCGGTTCTTCCTCGGCCGTCTGGCCCGCGCGGTGGGCCGGCGCCGGCTGCTGGTCGTCAGCACGCTGGGCGCGGCCGTCGGCATGCTGCTCACCCCGGTGCCCATGCCCCTGTGGCTGCTGGCCGTGCTGCTCCTCGTCGTGGGCTTCGGCCTCGGCGTGGGCCAGCCGCTGACGATGTCGTGGCTGGCCGAGTCCGCGCCCGCGGGCATGCGCGGCCGCGCCATGTCGCTGCGCCTGGTCGGCAACCGCACCGGCCAGCTCGTCATCCCGGGCGTGGCCGGCCTCATGGCAGCCGGCTTCGGCACCGGCGGCGTCCTGTTCGTGACCGCGCTCAGCCTCGGCTGGGCCGGCGTGGCCGCCCGGCGGCTTCCCGTCGATCCGTAGCAGTCCTTCCGTGGAAAGGGGCCCCACCATGACCATCGTCACCGCCGACCTGTACGACGAGCGCGGCGACCAGCTCGACTCCTGCGACCTGCAGCTGCGCCAGTACGGCGGCCGCCGCGCCTTCGCCGGGCCCATCGTGACCGTCCGCTGTCACGAGGACAACGCACTGCTCAAGTCGATCCTCGCCGAGCCGGGGGAGGGCCGGGTGCTGGTCGTGGACGGCGGCGGCTCGCTGCGCACCGCGCTCATGGGCGACGTCATCGCCGGCATGGCCACGTCGAACGGTTGGGCCGGCGTGGTGATCAACGGCGCCGTCCGGGACGTCGCGGCACTGCGCGAGCTGGACCTGGGCATCAAGGCGCTTGGCTCCAATCCTCGCAAGAGCGGCAAGCAGGGCACCGGGGAACGCGACGTCCCGGTCACCTTCGGGGAAGTCGCCTTCCGTCCCGGCGCCGAACTCTTCTCCGATGACGACGGCATCCTCGTGACCCGGGTGTGACGGGCACGGCGCCCGCTCCGGCTCGGGGGCGACCCGGCCGGCGGGTCGATGCCGCTGCGACGGCATTTCGGCAGGCGCAGAGGCCGTGGAGGCCGGGGAGGCCGTGGTCGTGGGGAAGGCCCCCGCCGATGACGGCGAGGGCCTTCCCACGGGCTGTGCCGGTGGCGGTCAGGGTGTCCGCACCAGGGAGAAGGTGACGTCGTCGAAGTCGAGGCGGGCGAAGCCCTCCGTGTAGAACCCGACCCTGCCGGAGGGGTTGTGCGTCGGGTTCTCACCCTCGACGACGAGTTCGTCGTTGACGTGGACGCTGATGGACGGGCCGCGGACGACCATCCGGAGGTCGTAGACCGTGTCCGGTCGCAGGCCGCGCTCCGCCGGCAGGACGACCTCGCGCAACGTCCGCCACTGCGAGTCGTACAGGGTCCAGGTCGGTCCGGCCGCCGCGTGCCGGTAGCGGACGTAGCCGCTGCCGGTCGGGCTGTGGCGGTCGTACATGATCAGGACGGCGCCGTCGGGCACCTGCGCGGGGGTCTTCAACCGGTAGGTCAGCGCGTAGTCGGTGAAGGTGCGGTCGAGCAGCCCGTTGGCGCCCTTGACGATGCGGTACCAATGGTTGCCGGAGCCGTCGTCGACGATGCTGCGGTTGGGGTCGACGGGCCAGCCGTTGCCGCCGGACTCGAAATCGGTGCGGTGCATGATGCCGTCACCCTCGGTCACGGTGACGGCGACCGTGTCGGTGATCTTCGGGTCGGCGTTCGCGACGACCGAGACGGTGGTCTTGCCCGGCGCCAGCGCGGTGATCGATCCGTTCCGGTCGACGGTGGCGACCGAGGTGTCGCCGCTGGTGTACGTCACCGCCTGGTCCGTCGCGTTCCACGGCACCGGTTCGGCGGGGAAGGACACGGTCCTGCCCAGCGGGACGGTGAGCTCGTCGTCGGGAAGGTGGAGGCTCGTCAGCTCGATCCTGTCGGGCCCGTGCGGCAGCCCGACCTTGCCCTGGGTGCCGATCCGGGCGAACGGAACGGCCTTGAAGCCGGGGATGCGCTTGAAGACCTCGGCGTCCGCCGTCAGGGAGAAGTCTCCGGCCTTCCAGTCGACGAATCCGGGGTTCTGGTCCGCGACCCAGTTTCCGGAGTAGTTGAGCAGGTTCTTGACATCTCGCGCACCGTGCTCGTTCACACTGGTGGCCCTGCGGAGCTCGGGGTTCCAGACGAGGTTGTTCTCGAAGAAGTTCTTCGCGGGGTAGTAGTGGTTCTCCTCGAAGAAGGTCAGCAGCTCGGGGTACTTCTCGGCGTACGGCGTGCCGACGAACCCGTTGTTCTCCTCGAACAGCTTCTTCCAGGCCGGCAGGTAGTTCTTGTCGACCGTGTTGCCCGGCTGGTCGCCCATCCACATCTCGTAGTTGTCGTAGGGGACGTGGGTGTCGACGAAGATGTTGTTCCTGGCCTTGATGTGGTCACCGGAGCCGCTCTTGATGGCGTCGTTGCCCATCCGGTAGAAGACGTTCTCGTCGATGGTCAGGCCCATCGTGAGGTTGTCGGGGTAGACACCCTCGACGCCGGCCCGCCCTTCGCCGATGTGGTGGAAGTAGTTGCGCCGGATCACGGTGCCTCGCTCGTGCGGCGTCATGCCGGCGTTCATGTAGATGGCGCCGAGGTCCTGGAAGGTCTGGCAGATGTCGTAGATGTCGTTGTACTCGATCAGGTGGTCGTTCCCGTGGACGATGATGCCGGGATGCGGCGCGTCGTGGATCTCGTTGCCGCGAGCCTGGTTTCCCACGCCGTCGAACATCACGCCGGGGTTGTACGCCTTGTGGTAGTAGGCGAAGTCGTGGATGTGCGAGTTCTCCACGCGGTTGCGGCCCGGCGTCAGGGTCTTCTCGTCGCCGCCGTTGAGGACGACGCCCACGCCGCCGACGTGCCGGATGGTGGAGGACACGACGGCATGGTTCCGGCCTTTCGACTTGTCCGGAATGCCGTCGTAGACGTAGCGGCCCGCCGAGTTGATGTACACGCCGCCGTCGGCGAAGTTCTGGATGTCGCTTCGCTCGATGGTGACGTCGCTGCCGCCGAGGATGACGGCGGGCAGGCTCCGCCCGTATTCCATCACCAGTTCCCGGAAGGAGACGTGTGAGGTGTTGGCGGTCCGGATCATCGGCTCCTTGAGCATGGTGACCGTGACGTCGCCCTGCTTGCTCCGGAAGGCGGCGTTGGGCACCAGGTACAGCACGCCCTTCTTCCGGTCGATGTAGTACTCGCCCGGGGCGTCGAGTTCCTCCAGGAGGTTCTCGGCGAAATGGAAGTCCGGATACCAGGACTTCATGAGACCGGACATCTCGCCGTACCGCAGGGTGATCCTCTTGGCCTGGGTGTCGATCGAAGCGATCTTGTTGTACGACCATTCCCAGCTGTAACCGAAGATGCCGTCCAGCCAGATGTCCTCGGCCCCGGTCCAGTGTCGCGGCCGGTCGTAGGTGTAACCGAACGTCCCTCCGCGATTCTGCAGGTCGGGGTCCTTCACGGTGGGGCCGGCATCGATGATCTGGCCCATCTGGACCGTGCCCTCGTTCGGCCACCGGGCGAGGGTCATGCCCTGGCCCGCCACGTAGAGCTCCATGGGGGGAACGAGGCTGACGTCGTTGGCCTTCCAGTAACCGTGGCGGCTGAGCTGCCCGTAGTCGGTGATGCCCAGGTCCGCCAGGTCGACCTGGCGGACCTTGCCGCGCGCCGGCTCGTCGACGATGCGCCGCAGCACGGTGTCGTCGGTCACCGCGGTGAAGCTGTCGTGGTCCAGCTGCCGTCCGCCGGTGAGCCGCGCCGTTTCACCGGGGTAGGAGCGGTAGACGATCGGCGCCTTCGCCGTACCCGAGTCCTGCTGGTCGAGTGTGAACGACGCGGTACGTTCATAGGTCCCTTCCCGCAGGTAGACGGTCACACCTCTGGGAGGCAGACCCCGGCGGTCCTTCAGCTTCCTGATCGCGTCCCTGGCCCCTTCGAGAGTGCGAAGAGGCCGGCCTCTCGTCCCGTTGTTCGAGTCGTTCCCGTCGGGTGCGACATAGAGCGCCGCTCCGGGCTGCCGTGGCGCGGTCTCGGCCTGCGCCACGGCGGGCATTGCCGCGAAGAGAAGGCAAGCCACCAATGTGGCTCGCAGCCGTCGTTTCATGGAGACGATTCCCGCCTTTCCGGGTTGGTGGGGGCAGGGCTGAGCCATGCAACGCAGGAGGTGGCGGTCCGGCGCCTCAGCCCTTGAGGGCGCCGACCGTCAGACCGCTGATGATGTGACGCTGCATGTAGACGAAGAAAATGATCACCGGTGCCACGGCGAGGAGGAGGTTGGGGAAGACCTTGGTCATGTCGGTCGAGTACTGGCTGATGCCGGCGTAGATGGCGGTGGTGACCGTGTAGGTGCCGGATCCCGGGCTCAACAGGATCTGCGGGCTGATGAAGTCGTTCCAGATCCCGATCGAGTTGAGGATCAGCACCGTGATGACGGCCGGGCGGGTCAACGGGAAGATGACCTGCCAGTACGTTCGGAACCGGCCGGCTCCGTCGATCGCGGCGGCGTGGTCGATGTCCCTGGGGACGGTGCGGATGAAGCCGACGAACAGGAAGATGCTCACCGGCAGCGTCATGGCGACGTCGTGCAGGATCAGCCCTGTCACGGTGTTTCCCAGCCCGATGGCGCGCAGCACGTAGATCAGCGGCACGATGAGGGCCGCCGACGGGATGAAGGTGCCGGCCAGGAAGAAGAGCAACAGGATCTGGGTGCGCCGCTTGAGGCTGCGCGCGATCACGTACGCGGCCGGCCCGGCGAACAGGATGCACAGGATGTCGACGGCCACGACCAGGAGGAGCGTGAAGCCGTAACTCTTCAGCACGTTGTACTGCGGGCTGTGGATCGCGGCTTCGAGGTACTCCAGCGAGATCCTGGCGAACGGCAGGGAGAACGGGCTGTCCTGGATGTCCTGCTGGGACTTGAAGCTGTTGACCAGCAGGAGGTAGACCGGCACGGTCATGACGGCGAACAGCAGCGTCAGGAGCGCGATGCGGACCGGCGACGGGCGCCTGCGCCTGCGCCTGACCGCCGGCGGCTTCGCCGGCTCCGGTCGGGTGACGCGCGCGCCGCCGGTGGAGAGGTTGAGGGTCATGGGTGCTCCTGGGGTATCTAGGCCGACGCCGCCCGGTCCTGCCGGTTGCGCAGGGCGGTGACGACGACCGAGAGCGCCGCGGACACCACCATGAGCCCCACGGCCTGGGCGGTGGCGAACCCGACGTCCGTGCCGGCGAACGACCGGCTGAGGATCAGGTAGGCGATGGTCTCGGTGGACCCGGCCGGACCACCGTCGGTGAGGCTGACGACGATGTCGTACACCTTGATCAGTCCCACGAGATTGAGCACCATGGCGACGGTGACCACCGGTGAGATCATCGGGATGACGATCCTCCGGTTGATCTGCCGCTGTGATGCGCCGTCGATCTGCGCGGCCTCGATGAGCTCGCGCGGCACGGTCTGCAGACCGGCGACGAACAGCACCACGTTGAAGCCGAATCCCGCCCACACGATGACGCCCACCAGGGTGATCACCGCGAGGTTCTCGTCGAAGAGGAAGCCGACGGGCCCGATCCCGAGATCGCGCAGAGTGTTGTTGATCGCGCCGTTGGTGCCGAGGATGGCACTCCACAGGAAGCCCAGGATGAGCGCGCTGATCACGTGCGGGTAGTACGCGAGCGTCCGGAAGAACGAGTTGGACCAGCGCCTCTCCTTGAGCTGCAGCGCGTAGACCAGGCCCAGCCCGAGCATCCCCACGGCGCCGAAGAAGGCCACGACCAAGGTCACCAGCGCGGCTCGCGTGGTGTCCGGATCGTCGAACAGGCGCGCGTAGTTCTCCAGGCCGATGAACGTCGCCGACGAGAAGCCGTTCCAGTCGGTGAGGCTCAGGTACACCGCGACGATCACGGGGACGATGGTCATGACCGTGTACACGACGACGGCCGGAGCGAGCATGCCCGCGCTCATCGCCGCGTCGCGGAAGCGGCGCCGCCGGCTGCCGGTGGCATGGCGGTCGGATTCGGGACTCGGTGCGGGCAGCCGCACGGAGTCCGTGCTCAGCCCTGCGAGTCCCACCACTGATCCAGCTTCGCCGCGACGTCCCCGGCCGAGGCGCCGGTGAACAGAGACTGAATCCGTGTGTTCAGCTCCTCGGGGTAGCCCTGAACCGGCTGGCGCTCGCCCTGCTTGACGATCACGGACGGAGCCTCGTCGAGGATCGCCTGCACCCCGTCTCCGAGGCTGGAGACGTCGTAGGCGAAGCCCTTGCGCAGGTTGCCGTCGGCCGCGAGCTGGATCTTGATGGCCTCCTCGTCGGTCACCAGCCACTCGACCAGATCGATCGCCGCCTCGCGGGTGTCGGACTGCTGGACCACGGTGTACGGCTGCGCCATGTTGCCGAACTGGCCGGGCGGGTAGGCGCCGTCGGTCGGCACGGGGAAGACGCCGATGTCGTCGCTCTTGCCCGCCTCGTCCGCCGCCGGCACGAAGTACGAGCCCATGATGTACATCGCCGAGTCGCCCCTCAGGAAGGCGGCCTGGCCGTCGGGGTACTGGAGCCCGAGCGAGCTCTTGTCGAGGAACCCCCGGTCGAGCCATGACTTGTACAGCTCGTAGTAGCGCATGTAGCCGCTGCCGGCGAACGTCGCCTGGCCCTTCTTCCGTTTGACCGTCCACTCGGGATCCGCGGTGAGCACACCGGCGTCGGCGAGCATGGAGAACTGCGCCCCGGTGACCCACTGCCCGGCCGTCTGCAGCGGGACGTAGCCGGCCTTCTTGAGCTTGCCCATCGCCTCCTCGAACTGGGGGATAGTGCGGATCTTCTCGGCGTCCAGGCCGGCCTTGGCGAACGCCTTCTTGTTGTAGAAGACCAGCGACTGGATCTGCTCGCCGACACCGACGACATAGTGCTTGCCGCCGATGGCGTAGTCCTCGAACAGGGGGGTCTTGGCCGCCCACGCCTCGCCGGACAGGTCGACGAAGAGCTCGGCCGTCTCCGGGGTGGGCACCACGTGCTGCGCGATGTCGGGCGGGTCGCCCGCGGCCAGGTCCTGCCGCAGCTTGGCTTCCGCCGCGATCGTGCCGGTGTGCTCCAGCTGCACCGTCACGCCCGGGTTCTTGGCCTCGTAGATGTCGAACAGCTTGTTCCAGAACTGTTCCGTGAGGTTGGGAGTGATGTTGACGATCATGCGCAGCGTGGTCTTCCCGGATTCGCCGCCTGTGTCGCCGCCGCCACCGCACGCCGACGTCGCCGTCAATGCGACGGCCGTCGCCGCGGCCGCCAGCAATCGCCACCTGTTCATGTGCCTCTTTTTCGTTCTTCGATCGAGTTGTCGTTCTCGGACTCACCCCCGGCCCGTACCGGCTCAGGCCGTGTCATCGGGGAGGGGTTGGTGGTCCGACAACCTGCCGTCGCCGTGCGAAGTCCTTCTTGTCGTGATGAGCCGGCGCGTCGCCGGCGATCACGATGTCGCCGGGCCGGGCGCCACGGCTGATCATTAATCGCCTATCGATAGGTGATGTTATTTCGCCTGTCTCACTAGTTCAAGAGTCATTTCGTGCGGGCCTGTCCCGTGACGTCAGGGGCTCTCGTCGCCCAGCACGAGCTCGACGACCGGAAGCGACACCTCCGGCCGGACGACGGGCAGGGTCAGGGTGAGCGTCCCCGGCGGTCGGCCCGGAGGGGCGAGGTTGTTGTGCTCGTGGTCGCCGCCGTCCAATTCCCGGAAGCGCACCTCCGAGCCGTCGTGGAGCAGTTGCGCGTACCGTACGCGCCCGGCGAGGCCGGGCAGGTGGACGTGCTTGAGCGGCCAGGCGAGCAGGTGGAGGTAGAGGCGGTCGCCCCGCTGCGTGTAGAGCGCGTTCGGTGGCGCCTCGAACGTGCTCGGCCCGGCGCCGTGCACGGCCCGGGCGTGCAGGGACATCCAGGCGCCGATCGCGCGCAGCGTCTCCGCGGCCCGCGGGTCCAGCGCGCCCCGTCCCGTGGGCCCGACGTTGAGCAGCAGGTTGCCGCCGCAGGCGACCGACTGCACGAGCATCCGCACCAGCAGGTCCGGGGTCTTGTAGTCGTGGTTGTCGCGGTCGTAGCCCCAGGAGCCGTTGAGCGTGTGGCACGCCTCCCACATGACCTCGGCGCCGTCCCGCGTGAGCGGTCGGTCGGGCTGGTACTGCTCGGGCGTGACGTAGTCGCCCGGGATGCCGAGGCGGTCGTTGACGACGATCTGCGGCTGCAGGTCGCGGACCATCGCCATCAGCTCCTCCGCGCCCCACTCCGCGGGCCCCTTCGCGGGATACGTAAAGTCGAAGAACAGCAGGTCGACGGGGCCGTAGCCGGTGAGCAGCTCCCGTACCTGCCCGTGCATGTACGCGCGGTAGCGTGCCATGTCGCGCCCGGCGGCTTCCTCGGGCGGCACGCTGTCGCGCAGTGGGTGGTACCGGTCGATGGTGAAGTCGGGGTGGTGCCAGTCCAGCAGCGAGTAGTAGAGACCCACCCGCAGCCCTTCCGCCCGCATGGCCTCGGCGAACTCGGCGACCAGGTCCCGCCCGGCCACGCGGGCGGAGGTGTAGTCCGTCAGCTCCGAGTCGAACAGGCAGAAGCCGTCGTGGTGCTTGGCCGTCAGCACCGCGTAGCGCATCCCGGCCTCGCGCGCCGCCCTGGCCAGCGCCGCGGCGTCGAACAGGTCGGGGTCGAACCGTTCCAGATAGCGGTCGTAGTCGGCGTCCGGCATCGCCTCACGGCTGCGCACCCACTCGTGCCGGGCGGCGAGACTGTACAACCCGAAGTGGACGAACAATCCGAAACGCGCCGCCTCGAACCACTCCACGGACCTGCCTGACACTGGCGTCTCCTCTCCCGGTTGACAGCCCTCGCCGGTCGGCAGTTACATCTTCCATCGATAGGCGATAATTGTCGACGTTGTTGGGTGAGGGCATCGGATGAATACGAACGGGCACGGCACGGAGACCTACGAGACGATGCTGGGGCCGGCGCAGTCCTCGCCCTTCGTCCGGCCGACCGCGCGCATGGTGGAGGCGCTCGCCGACGTCAGCGCCGCCACCGCGTGCGCCAAGCTGCACCAGATGGGCATCACCCGTACGTTCATCGACGGGCCCGTGCCGCTGCACCGGGAGCCGGACGTGCGGATCACCGGGGGAGCGGTGACGCTGCAGTTCCTGCCGCAGCGCGAGGACGTCTTCTCCGGCGACGAGCAGGAGGACGCCGAGCGCAAGACCGCGCTGTGGGCGGTGCTGGAGACCATCAGGCCGGGCGACGTGCTCGTCGTGTCGGCCCAGGCCAGCCACTTCACCGGCTGCCTCGGCGACATGCTGGTCCGCTACTTCAAGCTGCGCGGCGGGGCGGGAATCGTGGTCGACGGCCGGGTGCGCGACGCCGCGCGGGTGCGCGCCCTGGGCGTGCCGATCTGGTGCACGGGGGTGACGCCGCACTACGCCTCGCAGACGGAGCTGTTCCCCTCGGCCTTCAACGTTCCGGTCGGGGTGGGCGGCGCGCTGGTGACGCCCGGGGACCTCATCGTCGCCGACGAGGACGGCGCGGTCGTCGTGCCGCAGCGCAGCGCGGTCGCGCTGGCCGAGGACTCCCTGCTGCACCAGGACCGCGAGGAGTTCGCCCGCCGCCGGTTGGACGAGGGCGGGCGGCTGTCCGACTACTACCCGCTGACCGGAGCCGGCCTGGAGGAGTACCTCGCCAGTCGCGACGCCGGCTGACCGGCCCGGCGGACCCGCCGGGCGGCGCGTGGCCGCCCGGCTGGTCCATCCCGGCTGGTCCATCCCGGTGGGGACGTCTACGCCTCCAGCAGTTCCGGCGGGACGAAGCCCTCCTCGGCGAGGCGGTGCCACAGTTCCGGCGGGATCTCCGTCCGCGCGGCCGCCGCGTTCCGGCTCACCTCCTCCGCCGACCTGCACCCCACCACGACGGAGCCCACGGCCGGATGCAGGTAGGGGAACTGGAGCGCCGCCGCCGCGAGCGGGACCCCGAACCCGGCGCAGACCGCGCGGCACCGCTGCGCGCGGGCGAGCACGTCGGCGGGCGCCCGGCGATAGTGGAACATGGCGCCGGGACGCGGGTCGGCCAGCAGGCCGGTGTTGAACACGCCGCCCACGACCACCGTGGTGCCGGTCTTCAGGCACAGCGGCAACAGGGTGGTCAGCGCGTCGTGATCGAGCAGCGAGAACCGCCCGGCGATGAGGACCACGTCCACATCGAACTCCGCCACGTACGCCGCCAGCGGTTCGCAATGGTTCATGCCGAAGCCGACGGCCCCCGCCAGGCCCTCCTCACGGATCCTGCGCGCCGCCGGATAGCCGGTGCGGCGGACCTCGTCCGGGAAGTCGTCCGGGTCGTGCAGGTACAGGATGTCGACCGCCGGGCGGCGCAGTCGTCGCAGGCTCGACTCCAGCGACTCGCGGAGGCCGCGCTCGGTCCAGTCCGTCACGACCCGCTCCCCGGGCCGCAGCAGCCAGCCGGCCTTCGTGGAGATCACCGGTTCGGCGACGCCCGCGGTCTCGATGGCCCGGCCGAGCCGGTCCTCGGCCAGCCCGTGGCCGTAGCGTGGCGCGGTGTCGAAGTACGTCAGGCCCTCGCGGGCGGCGGCGGCCACGGTGGCGGCCGCGTCCCGCTCGCTCACCTCGCGGAAGAGGTTGCCGATGGGCGCGGTGCCGAGGCCCAGCCTGGGCAGGGCGACGGTCATCGCGCGACCTCCCACGGCGGAGCCGCGTAGGTGGGTCTTCCGGCGCGCAGCGTCATGGTCAGCGTCAGCCGCACCTGGGTCGCGCCCGGCAACCGCACGCCGACGTACGGTCCCTCCACCGGCCGGGGCGCCTCGTCGTCGGCGCGGGCCGTGTCGATGCGGTGCTCGGCGAACGCGCCGCCCTGAACCACCAGAGAGCACGGCGCGTTGCCCAGGTTGACCAGCTCGATCACGGTGTGGGCGGGATCGATGCCGGAGACGAGCGCCGCCACGTCCGGGGGCAGCCCGGGCCGGCGGCGGTCGGCGTCGAAGTAGCGCACGTGCATCTGGGCCAGGCCGCCGTTGTAGAGCACCTGCGGGGAGCCGGTGGTCAGTTGCAGCAGCGCCTCCGTGACCACCGGGTTGCGGTTCTGCCAGTCGTGGATGCCGAACGCGTCGGGGCCGACGGCCGGGTCCACCGCGTCGTTCTCGATCGACTCGACCCGCTCGGCACAGGAGTCGATGGCGCTTCGCAGCATGCGCTCGGGGAAGCCGGGGTTGCGGCCGGCGAGGTACTCGTACCAGGGCTCCTCGTGGCCCGACTCCTCCTTGGTCCGCTGGGTGTGCACCGCCGTCCAGTCCCAGCTCGACGCCTCGCGCAGCCGGTCGACGCGCTCGCGGTCGGCGGCGTCCCGGCTGAACTGCCACAGGGCCACGGGCAGCTGGGTCGGCATCACGTTGTGGTCGAACCAGCCGGAGTCGTCGCGGCGCATGGGGGCCAGGAGCGTCGGCTCGCCCTCCAGCCCGCGCAGGTGCGGCCGCCAGCGGTTGGTGATCGTGGACACCTCGCCGGGCCGCATGGGTGCCGCGTGGCGGAGCACCACGTCCAGGGGGTTGCGGGCCAGCTCCAGGTAGGAGCGGTCGCCGGTCAGCAACATCGCGTTGGCCGCGCCGACGATCGCGGCGGTGCCCACGGGCGGCAGGCCGTGCGGCCACGACCAGCCGTAGTGCCCGCCGTACCAGCGGCCGCCCAGGTGCTCGCCGACGACCCCGTGCGTCCCGGCGTTGTCCGGTACGACGTCGCGGCCGTCCAGGCGCTCCCTCCACGCGTCCACGTACTCGACCACCCACGCGGCGTGGCGGGGGTCGCCGCCGAGGAGGTAGGCGTTGGTGACGAGGCTGGTCGCGGCCAGGTTGACGATCGTGTCACCGCGTCCCATGCGGTCCCACATGACCCTGCCGTAGGCGCGTGCCCGCTCCGGGTCGGCGGCCAGGTCGTCGAAGGGCGCGGCCTCGTCGATCCAGTCGAGCGGCAGGCCGTAGGGGCGCAGCGCCAGGCTCCACGGGAAGTAGACGTCGTGGTCGCTGAAGCCCCAGCGTGGCCCCGCGGCGCCGTTGTGCGGTGCGCGGATGATCCGGTGCTCGGGATCGTAGTTGGGGCCTCCGGGCAGGTAGAGGTCGGCGAAGCGCCCGGCGAGCTCCCTGAGCTCGCCGTCGTCCGGTGCGGCGAGACAGAGCCCGTAGAACAGCAGCAGCCCCTCGCCCTGGTGGAACCAGTCGTAACCACGCTCGAAGCCGTCGACCAGCATGCCCATCTCCGTCAGCTGGCCGGTGACCCCCCGCCAGTGCCGGCGCGCCGCGGCGAGCACGTCCGCGCTGCCGCCGAGCAGATAGAGGGTCGGCCAGTTGAAGAACGCCTCGTAGAAGTCGTCCACGCCGTCGCGGCCGTCGAGCCCCTGCCCCAGCGTGTCGCGGAACACCAGCCGCCCGTCGCGCTCGGTGTAGCGGTCGGAGAAGATCCGCCACGCCTTGTCCTGCACGGCGAACAGCTCCCGTTGCAGCGCGGCCCACTGTGGCGGGGTCGTCAGGGTGCGGCTCGCCCGCAGCGCCGGCGGGAGTGAGATGCGCATGAGAACACCAATCGTCCATCGATAGCCGATGGTTAGAATCTTCATGAGCCCGAATCGGCGTGTCAATACTGGAGAAACGCATGGAGATGACGTGATCGACTGCCATGTCCACCTGTGGGACCTCGATGGCGGATACCCCTGGATCCGACCGGGATCGCCGCACCACCGGACGTTCACCGCCGAGGACCTGGCCGAGTCGGGCGCGGGCCTGGAGCTGACCGGCGCGATCCTGGTCGAGGCCTCCCGCGGTGACCACGGGGAGAACGTCCTCCTGCGTGACCTGCGCCTACGTCACCCGGGCCTGATTCTCGGCCACGTCGGCAACCTCAACTCCTGCGCCGGCCTCGACCCGTCGCGCTTCACCCGGCTCCTGGCCGAGACCCGCCCGAACGGGATGCGGCTCGGCGGCGCTTCCTGGGACGCCACACCGCCGTCGGCCCGGGCGGTCGTTCCCGTTCTGGCCGAGCTCGGCGTCGCACTCGAACTCAACCTCCAGCACGCCGCCGTCCAGGCGGCGGCCGAGGTCGCCGCCCGGCACCCCGCGCTGACCGTGATCATCGACCACCTCGGCAACCCCGCGAACCTCGGGACCGCCGGCCCGGGCGAATGGCGGGAGCAGGTGCGGCGGGCGGCCCGCGTACCCAACGTGATCCTGAAGATCTCCGGCCTGCTCACCCAGCAGCACGGCGTGCCGGAGGAGCAGGTGGCGGACCTGGTCGCCTACGCGGTGGAGGCGTTCGGCCCCGACCGGTGCGTGGTCGGCTCCGACTGGCCGATCTGTCTGCCGCGGGGATCGCGGGCCGAGTCGCTGCGGCTCTCGCGGCGCGGGCTCTCCCGGCTGAGCGACGCCGAACGCCTGCGGGTGCTGCGCACGACCGCGGAACGCGTCTACGGCCTGGCAGCCCGGGTTGACAACGATCGCGGGTCCCTGCTTCGATGCGACGGTTGACGATCGATAAGCGATGATTGGTTGACGATGCCGCACTTCGACCTTCCCCAGGACCAGCTCGAGCAGTACCTGCCGGCCCTGCCGGAGCCGGCCGATCTCGACGCGTTCTGGGCGAAGACCCTCGCCGGGAACGACGGCTTCGACCTGGCGCTGACGGCCGAGCCGGTGGCGAACGGGCTGGCGACGATCGACACCTTCGACGTCACGTTCGCCGGTTTCGGCGGCCACCCCGTCCGAGGCTGGCTGCACCTGCCGGTGATCAGGACCGCCCCCTTGCCCGCCGTGGTGGAGTACCTGGGGTACGGCAGCGGGCGCGGCGTGCCCCACGAGAAACGGCTCTGGGCGTGCGCCGGCTACGCGCACCTCGTCATGGACAGCCGCGGCCAGGGGACCGATACGCCCGACCCCGACCTCGCGGCCGGCGACGTCGCGGCGCCCGGCTTCCTCACCCGCGGCGTGCTCGACCCGGAGCGCTACTACTACCGCCGCCTGTACACCGACGCGGTGCGCGCGGTGGCGGCGGTGCGCGCGCATCCGGCGGTGGACCCGTCCAGAGTCGCGGTGACCGGCACCAGCCAGGGCGGCGGCATCGCCCTCGCCGTGGCCGGCCTCGTCCCCGACCTGCTGGCCGTCATGCCCGACGTGCCGTTCCTCTGCCATTTCCCGCGCGCCGCCACGTTCACCGACCAGCCGCCCTACGCCGAGATCACCAGGTACGTGAAGCTGCACCGCGAGCACGCCGGCACCGTGATGCGCACGCTGTCCTACTTCGACGGCGCCACCCTCGCCCGGCGGGCCACGGCTCCGGCGCTCTTCTCCGTCGGTTTGATGGACCGCATCTGCCCGCCGTCCACCGTGTACGCGGCGTTCAACCACTACGGGGCGCGCTGCGCGCTGCCGGCGGCCGGCAAGCAGATCAGCGTGTACGCGTTCAACGACCACGAGGGCGGCGGCCCCGACCACGAGGTGGTCAAGCTGGCGTGGCTGGCCGCGCGGCTGGGCCAATCACCATCGATACCTGCTAGGCGATGAGCAATTATCATGGGGGAGGGGGATGCGACAGCGCACGATGGGGGGATCCATGGCATCGACACGGCAAGTGAGTGACTTCGCCTCCAGGTTGGCCACGAGCAAGGATTCGGTTCGCCCCACGCTGATCTCCGATCGGGTGTACGAATTGCTCCGCCAGGCCATCGTCGAGGGCGACCTCGCACCGAACGACCGCGTGGTGGAGTCGGAGATCGCACGCCGTCTCGGTGTGAGTCAAGCGCCGGTTCGCGAAGCCGTCAAACAGCTCGCGCGTGAGGGCCTGCTCGTGCACGTGCCGCGGCGCGGCAACTTCGTCGTCGAGATCTCCACCCAGGACGCCGAATACGCCCGGCAGGTGCGCGAGCCGCTCGAACGGCTGGCCGCCACGATGGCCGCCGAACGCATCACCGACGAGCAGCTCGGCGAGCTGGAGGCGCTCGTCGACCGGATGCGCCAGGCAGTGGAGGTCAACGACGTCGGCAAGTTCCGCGACGTCGACATCGCCTTCCACACCCGGGTCGTCCAGATCGCGGGAAACCCGTTCCTGACGCGCATGTGGGAAGTCCTCGAACCGAACCTGCGCGCGCTGCGCGCCATCGCCGACCCCCTCTTCGAGGGTGATTGGCGGGCGATGGCCGACGAGCACGGGCGCCTGGTCTCGCTGCTGCGCGGCGGCGACGACGCCAAGACCGCCGACGCGTTCGCCGACCACGCCGCCGGCCGCGCCCCCGTGCCCGACCGCCGCACCCGCCGGAAGCCCGCGTCCCGCTGACCCCGCGAACGGCTCCCGGGCCGGGCCTGTACGCCTGGAACACCCGCTCGTGATCCGGCCCGTCCGGCCGGCGGTCGCGGCCCGGGCCGCCCTGACATCCACGGGCTGAGGCCGCCGCCCGAGAGACGGCGGCGGGCCCGGCCGCTGCCTACCGGCACGGTGACACCTTCTTACCTGCCTGCTTCAGGGCGTTCGGCGTCGCGGATGGTCCTGTCGGCGCCCCGACGGGTGACGAAACCGTCCCGCAGGTTCCGCGGCGGCCCGGGTGAAGACGTCGTGGGCGAGGCCGTCGTCGGTGACGGCGCCGTCCGCGGTCGGGTCGGGGCCGCCGTACCGGGCCGGGTTCCACGCCCTGCTCGTCGCTGCCGGTGATGGGGTCGATCACCGGCGGAGCGCCGGGTTCGTCGAAGGAGGCGATCGCCGGTAGGGGCTGTGGGGTCGGCATCATCAGTGATGACACGCAGCCCGGAAGAGGGCGCGTGTGGACTCCGTCCTGAAAGTACGAACTAGATGGTTCATAATGCTGCGCCGGTGACGCTGTGAAGTCAAGGGGAGAGCGTCTTCGCGCGAGCCGTGGGAATCGCATGGCTAGCCACCTAACTCACTAGTACGTACATTAAGAGGGCGATGTCCCGAGTCCTGGTGCTCAACGGGCCCGGCATCCACCGGCGCGCCGGCGCACAGGGGTACGCGCCGGCGCTCACCCGTCTGTCGCACCTGCTGGAAAGGAAGAAGTGATGGATTCGTTCCTGGTCGGGTTGATCGGCTCGGGCATCGGCCCCTCCTTGAGCCCACCGCTGCACGAACAGGAAGCCGTGCACCACGGGCTGCACTACGTCTACCGGCTGCTCGACATCGACCGCGTGGGCGGCGACGTGGGCGAACTGGTCCGCACGGCCCGGCGCTTCGGCTACGACGGGCTCAACGTCACCCACCCCTGCAAGCAGGCCGTCATCCCGTACCTGGACGAGCTGTCGCCGGACGCGCGCATGCTCGGCGCGGTCAACACCGTGGTGTTCGACGGTGAGCGGGCCATCGGGCACAACACGGACTGGGCGGGCTTCGCCGAGTCGTTCGCGCGGGGCCTGCCCGACGCGCCCACCCACCGGATCGTGCAGCTCGGCGCGGGAGGAGCGGGGGCCGCGGTCGCGCATGCGCTGCTCACGATGGGCGCTGATCAGATCACCGTGGTCGACACCGACCCGGCGCGGGCGCCCGCTCTCACCGGTGAGCTGGCCGCCCGCTTCGGGGCCGGACGGGCCCGCCACGCGGGTCCGGCCGGGCTGCCGGAGCTCCTGGCCGAGGCGGACGGGCTGGTGCACGCGACCCCGACCGGCATGGCCCACCATCCGGGCATGCCGCTGCCCGCCGAGCTGCTGCACCCCGGCCTGTGGGTGGCCGACATCGTGTACCGGCCGTTGGAGACCGAGTTGCTCAAGCAGGCGCGGGCGCTCGGCTGCCGGACGCTGGACGGTGGCGGCATGGTCGTCTTCCAGGCCGTGCACGCGTTCAGGCTGTTCACGGGCCGGGAGCCGGACGCCGAGCGGATGCTCGCCCACCTGACCGATCTCGTCGCCGTCTGAAGGAGGAAATCGTGCGTAAGTCCATCGCCACCGTGTCGGTGAGCGGCACCCTGGCCGAGAAGCTGGAGGCCATCGCGGCCGCCGGGTTCGACGGGGTGGAGATCTTCGAGAACGACCTGCTGGCCTGCCCGCTGTCACCGGAGGAGGCCCGGGCCAGGGCCGCCGACCTCGGCCTCGGCATCGACCTCTACCAGCCCTTCCGCGACTTCGAGGCGGTGCCCGCCGAGGTGCTGGCGCGCAATCTGCGCCGGGCCGAGCACAAGTTCCGGCTCATGGAGCGCCTCGGCGCGGACCTGCTGCTGGTCTGCTCGAACGTCTCGCCCGCCGCGATCGACGACGACGAGCTGGCCGCCGAGCAATTGCGGCTGCTGGCGGAGCGGGCCGCCGAACACGGGATCCGCATCGCCTACGAGGCGCTGGCCTGGGGCCGGCACGTCAACGAGTACCTGCACGCCTGGCGCATCGCGCGGCTGGCCGACCACCCCAACCTGGGCGTGTGCCTGGACAGCTTCCATATCCTGTCGCGCGGCTCCGACCCGATCGGCATCGAGGCCATCCCCGGGGAGAAGATCTTCTTCCTGCAGCTCGCCGACGCGCCGCTGCTGGCCATGGACGTGCTGCAGTGGAGCCGCCACTACCGCTGCTTCCCGGGGCAGGGCAACTTCGACCTGGCCGGGCTCGTCGCCAGCGTGCGGCGCACGGGCTACGCCGGGCCGCTGTCGCTGGAGGTGTTCAACGACGTCTTCCGCCAGGCGTCGGCGGAGCGCACCGCGCTGGACGGCATGCGTTCGCTCATCGCGCTGGAGCAGGAGCTGGACGGTACGGCGCAGCCGGCCGTGCCCGCCGGTTTCGCCTTCGCCGAACTGGCCGACACCGGTGCGCTCGGCGGGGTGCTGTCCGCGCTGGGCTTCGCGCGTACCGGGAGGCATCCCACGAAGCCGGTCGAGCTGTGGGAGCAGGGCGGCGCCCGGCTGCTGCTCAACGCCACGGGCGCCGACCCCGCGCTGGTCGCCATCGGCCTGGACAGCCCCGATCCCGCCGGCGCGGCCAAGCACGCGGAGTCGCTGCTCTCACCGGTCCTGCCACGCGAGCGCGCCCCCGAGGAGGCCAGGCTGGAGGCGGTGGCCGCGCCGGACGGCACCGAGATCTTCTTCTGCGACGACGCCTGGCTCACCGACTTCGCCCCCTCGGGACCCGTACCCGGCCCGGTCACCGGCATCGACCACGTGGCCCTCACCCAGCCGCGGCACCACTTCGACGAGGCGGAGCTGTTCTACCGCAGCGTGCTCGGGCTGCGCCCGCAGGAGAGCCTGGAGCTGCCCGACCCGTACGGGTTGCTGCGCAGCAAGGCCATGTCGGGCCCGGGCGGCGCGGTCCGTGTCGTGGTGAACATCGCTCAGGTCGGCGCCGACCATCTCCCGTGGCAGCACGTCGCGCTGGCCTGCGACGACGTCGTAGCTGTCGCCCGCAGGCTGCGAAGGGAGCAACCCGGGCTGCTGTTGCCGATTCCCGGCAACTACTACGACGATCTGGAGGCCCGCCATGAGGTCGATCCCGAGTTGCGTGACCTCGGCGTGCTCTACGACCGGGACGAACACGGCGAGTTCCTGCACGTGTACACCGTCACCGTGGGCCGGGTGTTCTTCGAGATCGTCCAGCGGATCGGAGGGTACGAGGGTTACGGCGCCGGCAACGCCCCCGTCCGGCTCGCCGTGCAGCACGCGCGGGGTCACTAGGATGGGCGGATGACCTCTCAGCCCGCCGCCCCCGAACGCCAGCGGGATGCCGAGCGCACCAAGGCGGAGATCCTCGAGGTCGCCCGGCAGGAGTTCGCCCGGCATGGTTACGCGGGGGCGCGGGTGGACGAGATCGCCGCCCGCATGCGCACCACCAAGCGCATGATCTACTACTACTTCGGCAGCAAGGAGCAGCTCTACATCGCGGTCCTGGAGAAGGCCTACGCCGAGGTCCGCGAGACGGAGCGGGTGATCGAGGTGGAGCACCTGGCGCCGGTGGCGGCCATCCGCGCGCTGGCCGAGCTCACCTTCGACCACCACGACCTGCACCAGGACTTCATCAAGCTGGTCGCGATCGAGAACATCCACCAGGCCGAGCACATCCGCAAGTCGCAGGCCCTGGCCAACCTGGGCACGCCGGTGCTCGACCTCATCTCGCGGATCCTCGACGCGGGCATGGCGAGCGGCGACTTCGTCACCGAGGCCGACGCCATCGACGTGCACATGCTGATCAGCTCGTTCTGCTTCTTCCGGGTGGCCAACCAGCACACGTTCGGCGCGCTGTTCGGGCGCGACATGACCGCGCCCGAGCACCGTGCCCGGTTGCGCGCGATGGTGGGGGATATGGTCGTGGCCTATCTGCGGGGCGCGGACATCTGATCCCGATCCGGATGCTTGATCCTGTGGCAACGCCCTTATGGTGTACGAACCAGTAAGTTAATTTCCTGTCGCCGCGCCACCCCCGACGTCGCCGTGATCAGCCCGTGACCTCTATCTTGCCGGTGGGGCGTGGGCTGAAGGTGTCGTTGAAGAAGTACTCGCCCGGCTTGGCGAAGGTGTACTGGAATGACTCGCCCGGTTTGAGCCGGATGTCGAAGAGGCCCTCGAAGAACTGGGTGGCGCCGTGCACGTGGACGTTGTCGGCCGGGTTGACGAAGGTGACCGTGGTCCCGGCCGGCACCCGCAGGTGGGTGGGGGCCATGGCGTTCACCGCCGTGGACTCCACCGTGCCGACCTGCCCGTTGGCGTAGACGCGGGCGAGCACGACCGTGTTGTTCACCGCGGCGCCGTCCACCGGCTGGCCGGAGACCGGGCGGCGGACCACGGGCGGGGGCGGGGCGGCGGCGGGTGACACGGTGCCGCCGAGCTTGAAGGCCCACAGGTGGTCGCCGCGCGGGGCGGAGTTCCCGTACGGGATGCCGGTGCCGCCGGCGTAGACGGCGATGTACTGCTCGCCGTCGATCTCGTAGGCGATGGGGCTGCTGCTGACGGCGGCGCCGGTCTGCCAGCGCCACAGCTCGCGGCCGTCGCGGGCGTCCAGGCAGAGCAGGTTGCCGTCGGGCCAGCCGATGAACAGCAGATCGGAGGCGGTGGTGAGGATGCCGTTGCCGTGGGCCAGCGAGGGCGGTGCTCTGGCTGTTGCCCGCCATGAGACCGCCCTCGATGTGGTTGACCCACGCGCCCCGCAGCCGCCTGACGTTGCCGCGGTGCACACCGCGCAGCGCGGTGTGGTTCTGGTTGGCCAGGTTCCCGCCGACCTTGGGAAAGTTCCGGTCGGAGCGGTGTGCGGCGGCGGCCGGTGCCTGCCCGGCTCCCACGAGCGCGACGGCGGCGACGGCGCCCGCGAGTAACTCTCGTCGACGGACCATGACCATCCCTTCACGTTCCACTGTGCGGACTTTTATGTCTACTTGATGGTCGCACCATAGATCGATGTCCAGGTGTCGTCAATGGACCATATGGTCCATCTAGCGGACCATGATCCAGCGCACGCCCAGGAGGGCGGCCGCCATGCCGAGTACGCTCAGAGGTGGCACCGGTTCACCGAGCAGGACCAGTCCCCACAACACACCGAAGATCGGAACCAGCAAGTTCACCGCGGCGCTCCGGGCGGGCCCCAGCCGGTCGATCAAGCGATAGAACAGCAGATACGCCAGTCCGCTGCCCAGTACGCCCAATCCGGCCACACTCGCCGCCGCGGCAAGCGTGACGGGGCCCGGGGGCGGAAAAGCGATCGCCGCGGGCAACAGCAGCACCGCGGCGCCCAGTTGCTGCCCGGTGGCCACGACGAGTGGCGGCACGTCATGAAAGTGCCGGGCGGCGTAGGTCGCGCCATAGGCGAACACCGCCGCGCCGGCGATTCCCGCCACGGCGCCGACCGCGCCGTCCCCACCGAAGTCCAGGCCCCGCTGCGCCATCACCAGGACCACACCGCCCACACCGAGGGCGAGCCCGGCGATCTTGCGCGCGGTGAACCGGTCGCGTCCCGCCCGCACCTCGATGAGGAGCGCGAACAACGGGCTCACCGCGTTCAGCACCGCGGCGCTGCCGGCGTTCATAGTGGTCATGGCCATCGAGAGCAGCACGAAGGGAAGCGCCGCGGACAGCGCGCCCAGCGCGAGGAAACGCGCCGGGCGCACGCTGCCCGGCCTCTGGCGCCGTGCCAGCACGACCGCCAGGAGCAGAAGGCCGCCGAGCAGGGCACGTATCGCGCTGACGCCGACCGGGCCCAGCGCGGGAACCGCCACCCGGGTGAAGACGAACGACAGACCGAAGAGCGCCGCGCACGCGGCCGGCAGCACGCCGGAGCGAGCTGTCACAGGCCGAGATAGATACGCCGGACCTGGGGGTCGTCGCTCAGCTCGGCCGAGGTGCCGCTTGCGGCGATCTCGCCGTTCTCCATGACCAGGCAGGTGGTGGTGACGTCGAAGGTGAGCTTGGCGTTCTGCTCGACGAGCAGGATGGCCAGGCCGTCGGCGTTGAGCTTCTTGAGCACGCCGGCGATGTCCGCCACGAGTTTCGGCGACAGGCCCATCGAGGGCTCGTCCAGCAGCATGACCTTGGGCCGGCACATCATGGCCCGGCCGACGGCCAGCATCTGCTGCTGGCCGCCGGACAGCGCGCCGGCCAGTCTGCCCCGCATCTCGCCCAGCACCGGGAACAGCTCGTACACCTCGTCGATCGGGGTGCGTTTCCAGTTGCCGGTGTACGCGCCGAGCAGCAGGTTCTTCTCCACGGTGAGCCCGGGAAAGACGTGCCGGCCCTCCGGGACGTAGCCGATGCCGTGCCGCACCAGGGTGTGCGCGGGCGCGCGCAGCAGGTCATGCTCGCCGAAGCGGATGGTCTTGGCCTGCCGCGGCGCCAGTCCCATGACCGCCTTGAGGGTGGAGGTCTTGCCCGCCCCGTTGGCGCCGATGATGCCCAGCGACTGGCCGGGTCCGACGGTGAAGGAGACGTCGTGGGCGGCGCGGACGCCGCCGTAATGAACCGACAGTCCTTCCACGGTGAGCGTGGTCATCGGGTCGCCTCCTCGACAGCGGCCTCGGCGGTCTCCTCGGTCGGTGCGGACATCGAGTCGCCGAGGTAGGCGGCGACCACGTCCGGGTGCACGGCGACCTCGGCCGGCCGGCCATCGGCGATCACCTTGCCGCCGGACAACACGGTGATCTGGTCGCACAGCGACATGACCAGGCCCATGTTGTGCTCGATGATGATCACGGTGACGCCCGAGTCCCTGATGGAGCGGACGATCTCGGCGAGCTGGCGCACCTCCTCGCCGTTGAGCCCGGCGGCGGGTTCGTCCAGCAGCAGCAGGGTGGGGGACATGGCCAGGGCGCGGGCCAGCTCGATGCGGCGCTGGATCCCGTATGGCAGCGAGCGCGGCTCGGCGTCGGCGACCTCGGCGAGCCCGAACCGCTCGATGAGATCCTCGGCCCGCCGGCGCAGCGCCTGCTCATAACCCAGGACCTTCCACGGGAGGCTCGGGTAGCGCCAGATCCAGAAGGTACGGGTGCGGTCCAGGCCGAGCAGGAGGTTCTCGCGCACGCTGAGATCCTCGAACAGGCGCAGGTTCTGGAAGGTGCGTGCGACACGGCGCTGGGACAGCTGGTACGGCGCCATCCCGGTCACGTCGTGGCCGCGCAGGACCACCGACCCTTGGCTGGGCCTGTAGAAGCCGCTGACCACGTTGAACAGGGTCGTTTTGCCCGAGCCGTTGGGACCGACGATGCCGCGGATCTGACCCGTGGGAACGGTGAGGGACACCGCGTCGAGGGCGACCAGCCCCTTGAACCGCATCGTCACCTCCCGGATCTCCAGCACGTCCTCCCCGGCGGCCGGAGGCGCGGCGTCGTAGGGCCGGAACGGGCCGAGCTGGGCCCGCGAGCCGCCGCGCCCACGGAGGAGAGACCGGATCTGCCCCGGCAGGCCCGCCAGTCCCTTGGGCGCGAACACCACCACGAGCACGACCACGAGGCCGTAACCGAGCTGGGCGAAGCCGGAGGCGTCCAGCAGGGCCTCCCTGACCAGGGCCAGTGCGATGGCGCCGACGACGCAGCCCAGGATGCTGCTGCGGCCGCCGATGATGACCATGGCGAGCAGCAGGAACATGTTGGCGATGTTGAAGGATTCGGGGGCGACGAAGCGGATGAGCCCGGCGTACAGGACTCCGGCCAGGCCGCCGTACAGGCCGGACAGCACGAACGCGGTCATCCGCAGCAGCGGGATCTCGGCGCCGAGTGCGCCTGCGGCCAGGTCGTCGTCGCGCATGGCGCGCAGCCGGCGGCCCAGCGGCGAGCGGGTGACCAGGAGCGCGAAGGCCAGGGCGAGGGCGAAGACGATCAGCTCGACGTAGTAGAAGAGGTAGCCGCTGGACAGGTCGAGGCCGAACATGGGCGGCACCGGGATGTCGCTGATGCCCTCGGCACGGCCGGCGATGTGGGCGTTGGTGACCCAGTTGGTGAAGGCCAGGGCCAGGCCGAGGGTGACGATGCCGAGGTAGTGCGACTGCATGCGCAGCGCCGGGATCCCGACCAGCACGCCGAACACCACGGCGGTGAGCAGCGCCAGCGCGGACGCCGTCCAGAAGCCGAATCCCGCTTTCGTGGTGAGGATGGCGACCGTGTAGGCGCCGACGCCGAAGAAGGCGACCTGGGCCAGGTTGATCTGCCCGGCCACGCCCATGGTCAGGCCGAGCCCGATGGCCAGGATCGCGAAGATGATCGCGACGTCGGCGACGTGGATGGCGTACCCGCCGAGGCCGTAGGGCAGCAGCCAGGCTGCGACGACCAGCGGCACCAGCCATATCAGACGTTTCATGCGCGGTTCACCGTTGCCTCTCCGAAGATACCGGTGGGGCGGATCATGACGATGACGGCGAAGACGAGGAAGGTAACCAGTTCGGAGTACTCCTGGAAGTTGCCGGCGGCGAAGGAGTCGAGCAGGCCGAAGGCCAGGCCGCCGACGATGGCGCCGGGCATGCTGCCGAACCCGCCGAGCATGGCGGCGGCGAAGCCCTTGATGCCGAGGGTGCCGCCCATGGTGGGGTTGACGTACAGCATGGGGCCGATGAGGCTGCCGGCCAGCGCGGCCAGGCCGGCGCCGATGGCGAAGGCCATGGCGTTGCTGCGGCCGACGTGGATGCCGACCGCGGTGGCGGCCTGGTGGTCCATGGCGACGGCCTGCATGGCGGCGCCGCGCTTGGTGCGCTGGAGGAACAGCGCCAGCAGCCCGGTCGCGGCGGCGGCCACGGCGATCACCAGGAGGCTGTAGGTGGGGATGCGGATGCCCGCCACATCGATCGGTCCGGTCTCGACGGGGGAGGGCACCGCGTGCCCGGTGGCGCCCCAGACGAGCACCGCGCCGGCTTCCAGGACCGCGCCGAAGCCGATCGTGCCGATCAGCATCAGGGTGAAGTCCTTGTTCTCCAGCGGGCGCAGGAAGCGTTCGATGACCAGGCCGATCAGGGCGGTGACCGCGATGGCCACGACGATCGCCACGGCGAAGGGCAGCTCGCTGGCCATGTAGAAGGTGGAGGCGGCGTACGCGCCGATCATGACGACACTGCCGTGGGCGAAGTTGACCAGGCCCATCGTGCGGTAGACGATCGAGAATCCCATCGCCACCAGCGCGTACACCGCTCCGAACGTGACCCCGCCGATGAGGGTCTGAAGGAAGACCTGCACGTCAGCTCGCGGCCTCGGGCACGACCTTGCCGTCCTTGACCAGGCCGATCTTGGTTTCGTGGATGCCGACGCCGTTGGCGTCGTAGTTGTAGTTGCCCAGCAGCCCGGCGCGCTTGACGCCGCGGATGGCGTCGGCCAGCTTCTGCCCGCCCTCGCCGCCGGTCTGCTTCAGCGCCTCGACGAGGATGGAGGCGCCGTCGTAGGCCTTGGCGACGTGCATGCGGGCGTCCTCGTTGTAGGCGGCCTTGTACTTGGCGGCGAACGCCTTGATCTCCGGGGTGGCCTCGTTGCTCAGGTAGGGGGAGCTGACGATGGTGCCCTCGGCGTTCTTCAGCCCGGCGGTGGTGGCGTACACATCGGTGCCCACCGGAGCGCCGCCGGCGAAGATCGCCTCGATGCCGAGTTCGCGCGCCTGCTTGGCGATCAGTCCCGACTGCACCTCCTCGGCCCCGATGAACAGCACCTCCGGGTCCTGCTCGCGGATCTTGGCGAGGTTGGAGTTGAAATCCTTCTGGTCGGGGGTGACGACCTCGTCGGCGAGCGGGGTGACGTTCCTGCTCTTGAGCGAGGCCAGGAACGCGTCGTGCTCGCCCGCCCCGTAGGCGCCGTTGTTGCTGATGAGCGCGATTTTCTTGTGTCCCTTGTCGTCCACGAGGTACTTGGCGAGCGTCTCGTCGAAGGTGACGCTGGTCGGCGCGTTGAGGAACAGGAAGGGGCTCTTCAGCTCGGCGAGCTTGGGCGACTGGCCCGAGGTGATGTTCGGGATTCCGGCGCCCTTGAGTATGGGCGCCATGGCCAGCGTGACCGCGCTCTCGGCGGTGCCGAGCATGGCGATGTAGCCCTCGGCGGCGATCTTCCTGGCCACGTTCGTGCCGACGGTGGGGTCGCCCTGGCTGTCGAAGAGGTCGAGCTGGATCTGCCGGCCGTTGACGCCGCCGGACTTGTTGGCCTCGTCGATGGCGAGTTTGACGCCCTTGTGCTCCCACTGGCCGAGCGAGCTGAGCTGGCCGCTCTGCGCGTTGACGTTGGCGATCTTGATGGGCCCGGTGGCCCCGGCGCCGGTCTCGGCCTGCCGGCCGGGCGGGGCGCAGGCGGCGAGGGCTATCAGGGCCGCGGCCGCGACGGAGAATCTCGTGAAATGCACGGTTCACCTCGTAGGGGGGTGGGTGAGAATTAATTCACGGACTAGTACGTTCGTTATAACGTCAGGATGCGGTTCGGGGAATCTCGAACGTGCAACGGTTTCGGCCGGATCAGTCGGTGAAGAAACCCTGGTAAATGTCCTTGATGTTCCAGTGCCCCGGCGTCGGCACCGGCTCGTTCACCATCGGTACGTCGATCACAGCCGGTCGCCGGTTCGTGATGGCCTCGCGTAGTGCCGCGCCGAGGTCGCCGGGCGTGGCGACGGTGTGGCCGTCCGCTCCGCATGCCCGGGCGAGTGCGGCGAAGTCGGGGCTGTAGGGCCGCCCGGCCGGGTCGGTGAAGTCGCAGCCGTGGCTGCGACCGTAGTGCGCCGACTGCAGGTCGGAGATCGTGCCGTGGGAGCGGTTGTTCATCACGACGAACACGACGGGAGCGCCCTGCTCGACCGCCATGGGCAGCGCGGGAAGCTGCGCGCTCATGCCGCCGTCACCGATGAGCGCGATCACTGTCCTGTCCGGCTCGGCGAGCTGCACGCCGATCGCGGCGGCCGGGCCGAAACCCATGGTGGAGGCGCCTCCCGGGGTGATGAAGCGGCCCTCGGCCGGCAGTTCGTAGCATCGGGCGACGCCGTTCTTGTTCCAGCCCACGTCGGTCACCAAGATCGCATTCGGTGGCAGCGCGTCCCGCAGGTCCTTCAGGATGCGTTCGGGGCGCAGCGGGAAGTCCTCGCTTCGGCCGCGCTCCTGACTGGCCGCGAACAGCTCCGACCGAGCCTCCAGAATCTGCTTTCGCAGTTCGGGTCTGGTGCGTGGCGCGTGTGACGTGGCCGCGTCGGCGATCGCCTTGATCGCGAGCCGGACGTCGGCCACGGCGCCGATCTCCGCCGGGTAGTTGCGGCCGATCTCGGCCGGGTCGATGTCGATCTGGATGAGCGTGCTGCCGGAGAAGTCCCAGGTGAAGCGGGAGTCCCAGGAGCTGGAGTCGGTCTCGGCGAACCGAGTCGCGAGCGCGAGCACCACGTCCGCCTCGCGGGCGTAGGTGTTCGTGAGTTCCAGTCCCCAGAACCCGGGCATCCCGAGGACCAGCGGGTGCGCGTCGGGCACGGTGCCCTTGGCCATGAGCGAGTGCGCGATCGGCAGGTCCAGGTGCTCGGCCAGGGCGATGAGCGCCTCGGCGTCCTCGCGCAGCCCGCCGCCCACGTAGATCAGTGGCCGTTCGGCGGCGGCCAGCCGGGCCGCGATCAGCTCCGCCGTGGCCTCGGGCAGGTCGGGCGGGGCCGCGTGGCTGATCGGCGGATAAGGCGCGGCCGGCCGGGAGAAGACGTCCATCGGCACGTTGACCAGCACGGCGCCGGGGCGGCCCGAGGCGGCCGTCCAGAAGGCGCGCTCCACGGCCCGGCCCAGGTCCTGGGCGCGGTGCACGTTCCAGGCCCGCTTGACGAAGGGCCGGAAGACCGAGGCCTGGTCGGCGTCGGCGTGCAGGTTGATCTCCTGGTGGGGGTGGCGTCCCCGGTAGTAGGAGGGGATGTCGCCGGAGATGACCACCATCGGCACCGAGTCCAGCGCGGCGGTCATGGCCCCGGTGGCGGCGTTGGTCAGTCCGGGGCCGACGTGCACGAGCAGCACGCCGGGCTTGCCGGAGGCACGGGCGTAGCCGTCGGCGGCGTGCGCGGCGGCCTGCTCGTGGCGGGCGATGACGAAGCGGATGGGGCTGCCGGCCAGCGCGTCCAGGACGGCGATGTTGGTGTGCCCGCAGGTGCCGAAGACGTACTCGACGCCGAGCGCTTCGAGTTGCGCGACGAGCGCGTGGGCGGCTGTGGTGGTCACTCGTCTCCCCAGATGGTCAGGTCCTTGAGCATGAGGGTCTTGGTCACGGTGAAGTCCTCGATCATCCAGCGCGGCGACTCGCGGCCGATGCCGGAGTCCTTCACGCCGCCGAACGGGACGTGGTCGAGGCGGAAGTTGGACGAGCCGTTGACGATGAGGCCGCCGACCTCCAGCTCGCGCCAGGCGGTGACGATCCGGCGGACGTCGTGGGTGAACAGCCCGGCCTGCAGTCCATACGAGCTGCGATTGCACTCCGTCAGGACCTCGTCGAAATCGTCGTAGGGAAGCACGGCCACCAGCGCGCCGAACACCTCCTCGCGCACCACCCGGGCCTCGGCCGGCGGGGCGACGACGACGGTCGGCGCCATCACGGCGCCTTCGCGCGTGCCGCCCGTCGTCACCCGGGCGCCCTGGTCGGCCGCCTCGGCGGCCCAGCGGACCACCCGCTCGGCCGCATCGTCGTCCACCATCGAGCCGACGTCGGTCGCCGGGTCGAGGGGATCGCCGACGACCAGGGCCTTCACCTCCGCCGTCAGCGCGTCGGCGAACTCCTCGAAACGGCTCCGCTGCACGTACACGCGTTGGACGGAGATGCAGCTCTGGCCGGAGTTGCTGTAGCCGGTGCGGGCGCACACCCGCGCGGCGGCAGGCACATCGGCGTCCTCGCAGACGATGGTCGCGGCGTTGCCGCCGAGTTCGAGCATCACCCGCTTCGGACCGGCGGCGTGGGCGACGGCGTGACCGGCCGTGACACCACCGGTGAAGCTGACCACGGCGATCTCCGGCGCGGCGCACAGCCGCGCGCCCACGTCACCGCCCCCGTGCAGGATCTGCACCGCCTCCACCGGCATCCCGGCCTCCAGCAGCAGCTCCACCAGCGCCGTGGAGACCGCGGGGGCCTGCGGGGGCGGCTTGACGATCGTGGTGTTGCCCGCGGCGAAGGAGGCGGCGAGCTTGTGCGCCAGCAGATTCGCGGGGGCGTTGAAGGGGGTGATCGCCAGCACCGGGCCCGCCGGGACCCGCTGCGTGATCGCGGTGTTGCCCACCCCGCGGCCCCAGCCCGCCACCGGCAACACCTCGCCACCGATCATCCTCGCCTCGGCGGCGGCGACGGACAAGGTGTCCGCGACCCGCAAGATCTCGCCACGCCCGTCCTTGAGCGGTTTGCCCAGCTCCAGCGCCAGCAGGCGGGCCAACCGGTCGCTCTGCGCGGTGGCCGCGGCGGCGGCGCGCTCCAGGACATCAGCCCGGGTGGCGGGAGCCAGCCGGGCGACGCGCCTGGCCGCCCGCCGGGCGTAGGCCAGGGCCGCGGTGATGTCGCCGGGTTGCGCGATCCGCGCCCGGCTGACAGTTTCCCGCAGGTAAGGCCCCGTGCGGCCGGCATACTCGCCGCTGGTCAACCATTCTCCGGCGACTAAGCACCCGGCTTCATGGATGGTGTTCATGGTCGATGACTCCCATTGATCCGCGCAGCGGTTCTCAGATTCCGCACTGTGGATTGCCTCACGGTATGAGCACGGCGAAGGTTCTGACAAGAGGGCCAAGGGATCCGCTTGATGGAGCATATGGACCGCTAAGTGGACTGAGTGTTAGCGTACGGACGACATGAGAGGGTGAGCGGTAGGTTCACCTTCGACCACTAGTGAGGACCCGTGCCTTCGAACATTCCTGCAGCGTCGGGGGAGAGCGGGGGCGTGCGCAGCGTTCAGCGCGCCTTCGACATCCTCTCGCTGTTCACCGAGGACCGGCGGACGCTGACCATCCGCGAGGTCGTCGACGAGACGGGGCTGGCCAAGACCACGGCGCTGCGCCTGCTGCAGACCCTGGAGCACATGGGGCTGCTGTGGGCCACGTCCAAGGGCTACACGCCGGGGCCCGCGCTGTGGCGCTGGGCGCACCTGGCCCGCTCGGCGTGGGAGCTGCCGCCGGAGACCGTCCAGCTCATGCGCGAGCTGGGCGCCCGGCACCGCGAGACCGTCAACCTCTACGTGCTGCGCGACGTGCACCGCGTCTGCATCGCCCAGCAGGAGAGCCCGCAGCCGCTGCGCCACGTGGTACGCGTCGGTGACGAGCTGCCCCTGTGGGCCGGCGCCTCCTCCAAGATCCTGCTCAGGGACGCGCCCGAGCGGCTGCTCGCCCGCGTGGCCCGCTCTTCTCCCCACGGCGCGGCACACGTGGCCACGCTGCGGGAGTGGATCGAGCAGGCGGCGCGCGACGGGTTCGCAGTCAGCCACGGCGAACGCGAGCCCGGTCTGTCGGCGGTCGCCGTCCCGGTCACGGGCGGCTCGCGGGCGACCGTCGCGGCGCTGACGCTCAGCGGCCCCACGGTTCGCTTCACCGACGACCGCGTCGAAGAGTTCGCCGCGGATCTGCGCGAGGCCGCCAAGCGCATGTCGGAGCGCGGGTTCGACCATCCTCTGACTTGACTCAATGGAGCGTGAATGCAGCAGTTGCCACTGGACGGCGTCAAGGTCGTGGACCTGACCAACGTTCTGGCCGGGCCGTACTGCAGTTACCAGCTGATGCTGTTCGGCGCGGAGGTGGTCAAGGTGGAGATGCCCGGCGCCGGGGATCTCGCCCGGCGGCTCGGGCCCGACCCGGAGCTCAATCGCGAGCGGATGGGCGCCTCTTTCCTCGCCCAGAACGCCGGCAAGAAGTCGGTCGAGCTCGACCTGAAGAGCCCGGCCGGGCGGGCCGCCTTCGAGTCGCTGGTCGCCGGCGCCGACGTCCTGCTGGAGAACTTCAGGGCCGGTGTGCTGGCCAGGCTCGGCTACGGCTGGGACCGCCTGCGCGAGCTCAACCCCGGCCTGGTCTACTGCGCCATCTCCGGTTTCGGCCAGAGCGGGCCGATGAGCGGGGCCCCCGCCTACGACCAGATCATCCAGGGGCTGTCCGGCATGATGAGCGTCACCGGCACCCCCGACACCGCCCCGCTGCGGGTGGGCTTCCCCATCTGCGACACCATCGGCGGGCTGATGGCCGCCCTGGCGATCTCCGCCGCCCTGGCCGGACGGCCCCGCACCGGGCATGGCTGCTTCCTGGACCTGTCCATGCTGGAGGCGTCGATCTCCGCGATGGGCTGGACCGTCTCCAACTACCTGATCAGCGGGGTCGAGCCGGAGCCGATGGGCGACCAGAACGCCACCGCCGCCCCCTCCGGCACGTTCGAGACCGCCGACGGGCCCCTCAACATCGCCGCCAACCAGCAAACCCAGTTCGAGACCCTGTGCCGGGTCACCGGGCGGCCCGATCTGGTCACCGACCCCCGCTTCGCCGAGCGGGAAGCGCGCAAGGCTCACCGGCAGGCGCTCAACCAGGAGCTCAACCGGGCGCTGCGGGCCAAGACCGCGCTGGAGTGGGAGGAACTGCTCTCCCGCGAGGGCGTGCCCGCCGCCCGCATCCTCACCGTCCCGCAGGCGCTCGCCCTCGACCAGGTACGTCAGCGCGGCTTCCTGACGGAGGTGCCGTTCGCGGGAGCGGGCGAGCGGCAGGTCACCGTCACCGGCAACGGCGTGGTCGTCGACGGCGTCGCCCTGCGTCCACGCGGGTCCGCCCCGCTGCTCGGCGAGCACAACGACGAGTTCGAGGTCGTGTCATGAGCGAGCGAGCCAAGGACGCCGCCCCCGTATCGGGAGGCGGCCCCGCAGCCGAGGTGGCGGGCTGGTGGGCGACCGCGGTGTCGCGAATCGAGCCCGACGTCATCGAGTTGCGCGGGCAGCCGGTTCAGGAGCTCATCGGGCGGATCGGCTTCGCCGAGATGATCTGGCTCATGCTCCGCGGCAGCCGTCCGGATCCGCGCCGGGCGGCGTTGCTGGAGGCGGCGCTGGTCTCGTCGGTCGATCACGGGCCGCACGCGCCGTCCATCGCCGTCGCCCGGATGGCCATCACGTGCGGGGTGGGGCTCAACAACGCCGTCGCAACGGGCATCAACCTGCTCGGCGACGTGCACGGCGGCGCGGGCGAGCAATGCGTCAGGCTGCTGGAAGAGGTGGTCGCGGACGGAGACGCGGCCGCTGTGGTCGCTCGCCGGCGGGCCCGCGACAAGTACGTGCCCGGGTTCGGGCATCGCTTCCACACCCGTGATCCGCGCCGGGATCCGCTGCTGGGCCTGGTGTCCGAAGCCGTCGCGGCCGGGGTGGTGCCGGGCGCGCACCTGCGAGCCGCGATCGAGGTCGAGCGGCTGATCGCGCCGGTGCCGATGAACATCGATGGAGCGACCGCAGTGATCTACGCCGAGCTGGGCTTCCCCGCGCCCTTGGCGCGCGGGCTGTTCGTGCTCAGCCGATCCGTCGGAATCCTGGCCCACGCGTGGGAGGAAGCCGGGCAGGGGCGGCGCAACAAGGGGCCGATCCCGCCGTCCATCCTGCCGACCTGGCTCTGAGTGCGAGAAGGGAGCCCCGCCGGTGGCGGAGCTCCCTTCTCGCGGTGTCTCAGTACTTCTCGCGGTGTCTCAGTACACGACGATCTTGCCGGTGTTCTGCGGGAAGATCGCGTCGTTGAAGAAGTACTCGCCCGGGGTGTCGAAGGTGTGGGTGAAGGACTGGCCGGGCATCAGGACGCCGCTGTCGAACTCGTACTCGAAGAACGAGACGGCGGCGTGCGCGTGGGCGTTGTCGGCCGGATTGACGAAGGTGACGGTCGTGCCCCTGGGCACCCGCAGGTGCTGCGGCGACATGGCATTCTGAGCGACGGTGTTCTCGCTCGCGCCGGGCCGCTGGTTCGCCGCGTCCCAGACCCGCCCGAGGGTGACCGTGTTCCCGGCGACGGCGGCGGCTCTGATGTCGTTGCGCTTCTTCGGCGGCGTCGGGGCGGGGGCCGGCGCGACCTTGCCGCCGAGCTTGAAGGCCCACAGGTGGTCGCCCCTGGGGATGTCCGGGTAGGGCAGGCCGTTGCCGCCCGCCAGCACCGCGACGTACTGCTCGCCGTCGATCTCGTAGCTGATCGGGCTCGTGTGCACCCCGGCGCCGCACTGGAAGCTCCACAGGACCGTGCCGTCGGTGTCGTCCATGGCGTGCAGCACCCCGTCCGGGCCGCCCTGGAACATCACCCGCCCCGCCGTGGTCAGGATGCCGTTGCCGTGCGCGAGCGACCATTCCCGGTCCAGCGTCCACACGGGCGTGTTGGTACGCGGATCGACGGCCGCGATGCCGCCGGCGAAGTACTCGCCGAGGGGGCGGGAGGTGTTGACCCGGCCGTCGCGGGTGTTGGAGAAACCGGAGTTGATCAGGCCGTAGCCGACGTAGATCCAGCCCGTGTGCGGGTTGTACGACAGGTGCGCCCAGTCGGCGCCGCCACCCGCCCCGGGGAAGATGATCGTCGCCCGGTCCCAGTGCGGCGTGTACAGCCCGCCCCAGGCGTAGAACGGCACCGGCCGCGTGGCCTTGCCGAACTCCGGCGCCTGCGTGATGAACGGCTCGCCGCCGGGGAACGGTTGCGTCGCCGCCGTCTTCTGCCGCGGGTCCTGCGGAACCGGGCGTTCCTCCATGCCGTGCAGCGGCTCGCCGCTCTCCCGGTCGAGGATGTAGAACATGCCGACCTTGCTGCCGTACACCACGGCCTTGCGCATCCGGCCCTTGACCTTGATGTCCACGAGCACCGGCGCCATGACGTTGTCGAGGTCCCAGATGTCGTGGTGCACCGACTGGAAGTGCCACCTGCGCTTGCCGGTCCTGGCGTCGATGGCCACGATCGAGTTGGCGAACAGGTTGTCGCCGCCCCGGCCGGAGCCGTCCAGGCGCGGGTAGGAGCCGCCGAACGTCCAGTACACCAGCCCGAGGTCCGGGTCGACGGCCGGGTGGATCCACGGAACGGCGCCGCCGGTCTTCCAGGACTCGCCCTCCCAGGTGTCGTTGCCGAACTGGCCCTCGCCCGGGCACGACCAGAACGTCCAGGCGACCTCGCCGGTGGCCGCCTTCAGCGCGTACGCCCGCCCGCGCGCGCCGCCGGTGCTGCCCTGCATGCCGACGTAGACGAGGCCGTCCCAGTAGACGACGGCGCCGGCGAGAGTGCCGGTCAGGCCGCCGCACTGCCCGTTCTGCGGGTCGCAGCCGCCGGTGTCGCCGCCGCCCTCGTCCTCGGTGATGAGCCGCCGCTGCCAGACGACCTCGCCGGTCTCCTTCTTCAGGGCGTAGACGATGTTGGCGCCGGAGGTGGAGAAGACCAGGCCCTCGCCCAGCGCGACCCCGCGCATGTTCGTCTGCTTGGTGCCCAGGTTCGTCTTCCACTTGATCGCGCCGGTCCTGCCGTCCACGGCGAAGACGTTCTGCTGGGTGGTCTGGACGTACAGGACGCCGTTCTCCACGACACACGTGCTCTGCTGGGCGGCAGACGTGCTGCCGCCTTCGAGGTTGACATGCCAGGCGCCGCCGAGCCGGCGCACCGTACGGGCCGTGATCTGTTCGAGCGGGGAGTAGTTGTGATTGCCGAGGTTGCCGCAGACCTTGGGGAAGTCCTTGCCTGTCACTCCCAGGGAGGGCGGCTGCCGCTCCGAGGGCTGTGTGACGGCCTGGGCGGGCTCTGCGACGGCGGCGGAGGCGGTCAGCGTGGCTGCCGCACCGAGGAGGAAATTACGTCGTTCCACTGGCACCAAACTTTCAGTGGTCCACTGTATGGACCACTAGATCCATACGACGGACGCACCTTAAGACCGATCCGGGAGTGAAGGCAAGAGCTTGTCCCCGCGAGGTTCCATGGTTACGCTCAAGCCTCTGAGTGGACCGATCGATCCGCCTGGTGGATCGCAACGCGAGGTGCCCATGCGCAGCAAACTCTCCACCGCCACCGCCACCGCCACCGCCACCGCCACCGCCGCCGCAGCGGCGGCCCTCCTGCTCACCGCCACCGCTCCCAGCTCCGCTGCCTCCCCCGGCCCGGCGCAGAACCTCGGCGATCCCGACTACGGCGTCTGTCGCGGCACCGACCCCCACTGCTACCACGACTGGGGCAACTTCGATCCCATCAAGGGCTACAAGCTGCTCGTCTACAGCCGCACCGCCGGCCCCCGCCACGCCCACCTCGGCACCCCGCTCGCCCCCGGGCTCAACCCGCCGCTCAACGACAACAACGTCGCCGTCAAAGCGGTGATCAAGCTGGGACAGGAGAACGGCTTCGCCGTCGACTACACCGAGGACGTCACCCAGCTCTCCTCGGCCGGGCGGCTGCTGTCGTACAACGCGGTGATGTTCCTCAGCACCACGCGCGACGCCCTCGACGACGCCGCCCAGACCGCGCTGCGCCAGTACGTCCGCGCCGGAGGCGGCTTCATCGGCGTGCACAACGCCTTCGGCACCGAGTACAACTGGCCCTGGTACGAGGGCCTGCTCGGCAACGCGAACTTCTACGACCACGGCGCCAACCAGCCCGGCACCGTCGTCACCGTCAACCGCCGCGACGCCTCCACCCAGGGGCTGCCCAGGACCTGGGCCTTCTCCGACGAGTGGTACAACCTCGTCCCCGCGCCCACCCGCGTCCGCGTGCTGGCCGAGGTGGACGAGAGCACCCTGCCCCAAGGGGCGCGCGGCAACCTCGGGCACCCCGGCCACGGCGCGCACCACCCGGTGAGCTGGTGCCAGTACTACGACGGCGGCAAGGCCTGGCTCACCACCCTCGGCCACGACGTCAGGGCCTGGACCGACGAGCCCATGGAAGGCGACCAATACTTCGTCCGGCATCTGCTGGGCGGCGTCAAATCCGTGCTAGGCATGGCGCCGTTCTGCCGTTGACCGTGGCCTTGAGCAGCGCGTCGTGGCGCGGCGGGCACCGTCATGCGGTGACTTCGTCGAGAAGTTCGAGGAGGTGCCGGTACGGCTTTCCGGTGGCGCGGGTAAGGCCGAGTTCGCAGGTGCGGTTGACGGATGCGTGCGCGGCGAAGTCCCCGGCCCGTACGGCGGCGGCTTCAGCGCGGGTGGCGGAGGCGGTCAGCTCGGGGTGGAGCAGGCCGCGGTCGCCGGCGAAGGCGCAGCATTGCCAGCCGTCGGGGACCACCACCTCGTCGGCGATGGCCTCGGCGATCCGGGTGATGGCGGTGTCCAGGCCGAGGCGGGTGGAGGAGCAGGTGGGGTGCAGGGCCAGGGAGGGCAGGCGGCGTTTCACGGGCAGGCGGGGCAGGAGGCGCTCGGCGGTATAGGCGACCGCGTCGAGCACCCGGAGGGCGGGTACGGCGCCCTCGGCGTTGCCGGCAGTCGCGGCGGCGAGGCGGTGGAAGCCCTCGGTGCAGGAGGCGGCGTCGCTGATCACCGGGATGCGGCCGTTGCCCGTGGCCTTGAGCAGCGCGTCGCGGACGCGGCCGGCCATGGCCTCGTGGCCGTCGGTGTACCCCTTGGAGGACCAGGGGGTGCCGCAGCACAGGCCACCGATCCCCTCCGGGACGTGCAGCCGCACGCCCGCCCGCTCCGTCAGCCGCGCGAACGCCGCCATCACGCCGGGGCCGCCGTCGGCCGAGGCGAACAGGGTGTTGAGACAGGACGGCACGTAGACGGCATCCGAGTCGGCCACGGGCGCGGGGCGGCGGCGGGTTCCGCCGCGCGGCAGGTCACGGCTCCACTGGGGGACGGCCTCGGGAGTGGTGAGGGCGCGGGCGGCGCGGCTGGCGGCCTCGGGGAGCTTGGGCGGGGCGGCGGCGGCGGTGTCCAGGGCGAGGTTCATCGCCCGGGTGACGCCGTCCCAGTGCCTGGCGGCCGTCTTCCAGCCCCTCTGCGCGGCGCGGCCGTGCCGTTGCGCGCGCAGGCGCTTGGTCAGGTCGCCGGTGTTGATGCCGACGGGGCAGGCGGTGGCGCACATGCCGTCCACGGCGCAGGTGTCCACGGCGTCGTAGGCGTACTCGGCTTCGAGTTCGCGGGCGAGGGCGTGGTCGCCCGCCTGGCGCGCGGCGGCGAGCTCGCGGCGCAGCACGATGCGCTGGCGCGGGGTGGTGGTCAGGTCGCGGCTGGGGCACACCGGTTCGCAGTAGCCGCACTCCACGCACCGGTCCACCTCGGGCTCGACGGTGACGACGCTTTTGAGGTCGCGCAGGTGGGCGTCGTCCCGGTCGGTGAGGACGACGCCCGGGTTGAGGGTGCCTCTGGGATCGCACAGGCGTTTGACCTCGCGCATCACCTTGTACAGCTCGTCGCCGTACTGGCGGCGGACGAACGGGGCCATGACGCGGCCGGTGCCGTGCTCGGCTTTCAGCGTGCCGCCCCTGGAGAGGACGGCCTCGACCATGTCCCGGGTGAAGTCGGCGTAGCGCGCAAGGTCGGTGTCGAAGCGCTCGTTGAGCATGAAGTGCAGGTTGCCGTCCTTGGCGTGGCCGAAGATGACGCTGCGTTCGTAGCGGTGCTCGGCGAACAGGGCGGTCAGCTCGTCGCACAGATCGGCCAGGGCGGGCACGGGGACGGCGACGTCCTCCAGCAGGGCGGTGGTGCCGCTGGGGCGGGCGCCGGCGACGGAGGCGTACAGGCCCTTGCGGATGTGCCACAGCGCCGCCCTGCCGCCCGCCTCCCTGCTCAGCCGGGCGGGAGCGGCCAGCTCCAGGGCGGGAAACAGCTCCTCGGCGGCGCGCTCGCGCGCGGCCAGGAGGTCTTCCCGCGGCTCCTGCCACTCGACCAGGAGAGCGGCGTGCTCGGCGACGCTGAGCGAGCGCAGGACGTCGTCGGCCTTGGCGTCGGTCTGGGCCACCCGCAGGGACTCGGCGTCGAGTAGTTCGACGGCGGCGGGGGCGGCCTCGACGAGCTGTGGCATGGCGGCCATGGCCCCGCGCAGGGTGGGGAAGACGAGCAGGCCGGTGGCGGCCAGGCGGTGCGCGGGGACGGTGCGGAAGACGGCCTCGGCGACGAAGCCGAGCGTGCCTTCGCTGCCGATGACGAGATGGGCGAGGATCTGCGCGGGCGTGTCGTGGTCGAGGAGGCTGTTGAGGCCGTAGCCCATGGTGTTCTTGAGCGAGAACTGGGCGCGGATGCGCCGCACCGAGTCCGGATTTCTCCGGACTCGGTCGCGGAGCCTGGTCAGGCCCTCCGCCAGGTCGGGCTCCAGGGCGCGCAGCCGCTCGTCGGCGTCGGGGGCGCCGGTGTCGAGGACGGTGCCGCTGGGCAGCACGAGCGTCATCGACTCCAGGGTCCGGTACGTGTTGGCGTGCGTGCCGCAGGTCATGCCGCTGGAGTTGTTGGCCACCACGCCGCCGATCGTGCACGCCGACTCGCTGGCCGGGTCCGGACCGAGCTTGCGTCCGTACGGGGCGAGGCGGGCGTTGACCTGCCGCAGCACCGCGCCCGGCTGCACCCGCACCCGCGCCCCCTCGTCCAGCACCTCGATGCCGCGGAAGTGCCGTCGGGTGTCCACCAGCAGATGCTCGCTCACCCCCTGCCCGCTCAGGCTGGTGCCGCCGGAGCGGAAGGTCAGCGGCAGCCCGGCCCGCAGCAGCGCCGCCACCTGCTCGATGTTCTCGGGCACCAGCACGGCCTGCGGGGTGAGCAGGTAGTGCGAGGCGTCGTGCGCCATGCCGAGCCGATCACTCATCCGCGTCCGGGCGATTCCGGGGACGGCGTTCTCCACCGCGGCCAGGACGGTCGGGTCGGGTGTGGTCATGGTGGTGCACTTCCTGGGTCGGTAGGGGGCTTCTGGTTTGCCGCGGACGCGGCACGGAACCGGTCGCCGAAAGCTCATCCCTCATCGCCGCGGGTCGATGTGGATCTTCGGCCCCGGCCCGGCGTCGGCCGGGCGGTGTCCGGCCAGGACGTCGGCGGTTCCGGCCAGGCCGACCGTGGCGGCCACGAGTGGGCGGGCGTCGACCGAACCATCGGCGTAGGCGGCGATGGCTCCGTCCAGGCCGGCCGAGCCGCCGAGGACGCCGACGGCGGTGACGTCCTTGAGCGCCAGGTCACGGGTGTCGAGCGTGGACGGAGTGCCGGCCAGGCCGATGTAGACCACGCGCCCGGCGGGTTCGACGAGGTCGAGCGCGAGGGCGGGCAGCTCGGGCGCGTTGGAGGCGTCGACGACGGCGTCCCACGGCAGAGGTGGGAGCGAGGCCCGTGTCCAGGCATGATCGGAGCCGAGGCGCCGGGCCACGCGCGCCGTGGACTCGTCCCGGCCCATCAGGTGGACCTCGGCTCCGGCGGCTCTCGCGAACAGCGCCGTCAGCAGGCCGATCGTGCCCGTGCCCAGCACCAGCAGCCGTCCACCCGGGGCGAGCCCGGCGCCGCGGGCCGCCCGTAGGGCGTTGCCGCCGGGTTCGACCAGCGCGCCCAGCGTGGAGTCCACGGTGTCCGGCAACGAGTGCAGCGCCGTCACCGGCACGGCGATCTGCTCGGCGAGCGCCCCGGCGCGGCCACGGCTGATGCCGATCTCGGCCATGTCGCCACAGACGTGGTGACGGCCCGAGCGGCAGCGGTCGCAGTGCCGGCAACTGAGCATGGTGTCGCCGGTGACGCGGCGGCCCAGCCATTCCGCCGGAACGCCGTCGCCGAGTGCCGTGACCCTGCCGCACCACTCATGGCCGGGCCGCAGCGGGTACCGGGAGCGGCCGGTGCGCAGGTAGCTCATCTCGCCGGTGAACAGCTCCACGTCGGTGCCGCACACCCCGACCCGCTCGACGTCCACGATCACTTCGCCGGGTGCGGCGGCGGGCGGCTCGACCTCCCGGATCTCGGCCTTGCCGGGGCCGGTCAGGACCAGCGCGCGCACTACCGGGGTCCTACGACCTGCTGGCGCTGGCTGCCCAGGCCGTCGATGCCGAGTTCCATGACGTCGCCGGGCCGGAGCCAGACGGGCGGGTTGTGGCCCATGCCGACGCCGGGCGGGGTGCCGGTGTTGATCAGGTCGCCGGGCTCCAGGACCATGAACTGGCTCAGGTGGTGCACGATGACGTACGGGTCGAAGATCATCGTCTTGGTGGTGCCGGTCTGGCGGCGCACCCCGTTGACGTCCAGCCACATGCCGAGGTTCGTCACGTCCGGGATCTCGTCGGGGGTGACCAGCCAGGGGCCGGCCGGGTTGAACGTCTCGGCGGACTTGCCCTTGCTCCACTGGCCGCCGCGCTCCATCTGGAAGGCGCGCTCGCTGACGTCGTTGACCACGCAGTACCCGGCGATCGCGTCCTTCGCCTCCTCCACCGACTCCAGGTAGGAGGTGCGCCTGCCGATGACGATGCCCAGCTCCACCTCCCAGTCGGTCTTGGTGGCGCCGCGCGGAATGCGGACGTCGTCATACGGGCCGACGAGCGTGTTGGGCGACTTGGTGAACAGGATCGGCTCGTCCGGCACCGCCTGGCCGGTCTCGGCGGCGTGGTCGCTGTAGTTCAGGCCGATGCACAGGATCTGGTGCGGGCGCGCGATCGGCGCGCCGACCCGCTCACCGGCGAACTCGCGGGGCCGACCGGTGGCGACCCGGTCGGCGAGCAGGGCGGGGCCGCCGGCGGCGAAGAAGCGCTCGTCGAAGTCGGGGGTGACGTCGGAGACGTCGATGTAGTGGGTGTCGTCCACGCGGACGACGGGCTTCTCGGCGCCGGGCGCGCCGATGCGCATGAGGTGCAAGGGTGTTTCTCCGGGATCAGAAGGGGTTCCGGTAGGGCGACGGCAGGCCGCGGACGCCCGCCTTCGCGGTGAACTTCACGAAGGATCCTCTCCGGAGACGATGGCGCGGATGGCGGGCAGGTCGGCGACGAGTCTGTCGAGCGGGGTGCGGTAGGCCAGGCCGCTGACGCTGATCGCGCCGCTCGGCACGGTGGGTGAGGTCAGGTAGGCCGCCACCGCGACGCAGTTGACGCCCGGCTCGTTCTCCTGGTCGTCGACGGCGTAGCCCTGCTCGCGGATGCGTACGAGCTCGGCGTGCAGCTCCTCTGCCGTGCCGGCGGAGCGCTCGGTCGGCCGTTCCAGCGTCCGCCCGCCCACCCAGGCGTGGACCGCGTCCTCGTCCCTCAGCGCGTGGGCCAGCAGCACCTTTCCGACGGCCGTGCAGTGCGCCGGGTTGCGGCCTCCCACGACCGAGGTCAGCCGTACCGCCCCCGACGGTGGGTCGAGCTTGGAGCGGTAGACGACCGAGGGCCCGTCCAGAACCGCGTAGTGCACCGTCTCGCCGTACCGGTCGCACAGCGCCTTGAGCACCGGAGTCACGCGGACGTGGTCGGGGCGGGCCTCGTGGTGGGCGAAGGCCATGCGCAGGAACTCGTCCCCGAGAACGTAGCGACCGTGTCCGTTCTGGTCGGCGAATCCGGCCCGGCGCAGCGCAGCGAGCGCACGATGCACCGTCGCCTTGGGACTCGCCACCGTCCGTGCCATCTCCTCCAGCCCGATCCCGTCGGGATGCCGGGCCAGCTCGGCGAGCACCGCGAGTACCCGATCGGAGCCTACGAGTCTCTGCTCGTTCATCGCCTCGGTCACGTTCCGGAGATTAGACCATCGTTCCGCTAAACGGAAGTTTTCGCTGTGGAGGACTTCCCCCGGCGGCGTATGTCGGCTAATGTCGCAGCGAGCTCCACTGCTTATACGTATATGTCCAGGTGTCCGTCGACCTCGGGTCGCGGCGCACGGCAGTCAGGTGGCGGGAGCTCCTGGATCCCGCCTGGTGATCGGAAAGTGTGGTTGTCCTCATGGCGCCGAACCGGAGCGCTCAGTGGTACGGCGGTGCCGATCGCAACGCCTACATCCATCGCGCGTGGATGCGGCGCGGGCTGCCGCCCCATGCCTTCGACGGCCGCCCGCACATCGCGATCGCCAACACCGCCTCCGACCTCACCCCGTGCAACATGCACCTGGACGAGGTCGCCGAGCACGTCAAGCACGGCGTGTGGGAGGCGGGCGGCGTGCCGCTGAACCTGCCGGTCGTCTCCCTCGGCGAGACCCAGGTCCGCCCCACCGCGATGCTGTGGCGCAACCTGGCGGCGATGGCCGTCGAGGAGATGCTGCGCGCCAACCCGATCGACGGCGTGGTGCTGCTGGGCGGCTGCGACAAGACCATCCCCGCGCTGCTCATGGCCGCCGCCTCCGTCGACCTGCCCGCGGTCGTGGTGCCCGGCGGGCCGATGCTCACCGGGACCTTCCGCGGCGTGCCGCTGGGCTGCGGCACCGACGTGTGGAAGCTCAGCGAGGAGGTCCGCGCCGGGACGCTCGGCGCAGCGGAGTTCCTGCGTTCGGAGTCGTCAATGATCCGCAGCAAGGGGCACTGCAACACGATGGGCACCGCCTCCACCATGGGCCTGCTGGCCGAGGTCCTCGGCATGACCCTGCCCGGGCTGGCCGGCACCCCCGCCCCCGACAGCCGCCTGCTCGAAGGCGCCCACGAGACCGGCCGGCTCATCATGGAGATGGTCGCCGCCGAACGCCGCCCCTCGACCGTCCTGACGCGCGGCTCGTTCCTCAACGCCATCGTCGCCCTGGCCGCGCTCGGCGGCTCCACCAACGCGGTCGTCCACCTGCTCGCCATCGCCGGCCGCCTCGGCGTCGAACTGACCCAGGACGACTTCGACCGCACCGGCTCCGGCGTGCCCCTGCTCGTGGATCTGCAACCCGCCGGCCGCCACCTGATGGACGACCTGTACCGGGCCGGCGGCCTGCACGCCGTGCTGAACGAGATCCGCGACCTGCTCGACCCGCGGGCGATCACCGTCACCGGCCGCCCCCTTCTCGACCACCTCGCCGACGCGAAGGTCCACGACCGCGAGGTCATCCGGCCCCGTGAGAAGCCGCTCCAGGCGGACGCGGGGATCGCGGTCCTGTACGGCAACCTCGCCCCGGACGGCGCCGTCATCAAGCCCGCCGCCGCCTCGCCGCACCTGCTCAAGCACCGCGGGCCCGCCGTCGTGTTCGACTCCGTCGAGGACCTGCACGCCCGCCTCGACGACCCCGACCTGGACGTGACCGCGGACTCGGTGCTGATCCTGCGCGGCTGCGGCCCCAAGGGCTACCCCGGCATGCCCGAGGTGTCGAACATGCCGCTGCCGGCCAAGCTGCTCGCCGAAGGGGTACGGGACATGGTGCGCATCTGCGACGGCCGGATGAGCGGCACCGCGTACGGCACCGTCGTCCTGCACGTGGCGCCCGAGGCCGCCGCCGGCGGCCCCCTCGCCCTCGTCCGCACCGGCGACCTGATCATCCTCGACGTCGGGAACCGCCGCCTCGACATCGACATCCCCGCCGACGAACTCACCGCCCGACAGCCGTCCCCGGAGATGACCGCCGCGTTCGCCCGCCCGGCCCGCGGCTGGCAACGCCTCTACGTCGAGACCGTCCAGCAGGCCAACACCGGCGCCGACCTGGACTTCCTCGTCGGTTCCAGCGGCGACCGCGTGCCGCGCGAATCCCACTGAAAGGACCTCCATGACCCGCACCGCCCTCATCACCGGCGGCGTCAGCGGCCTGGGCAAGGCCGCCGCCGTCCGCCTGGAAACCGACGGCGTCAAGGTGATCACCCTCGACGTCGCCGACGGCGCCGACCTGGTCGTGGACGTCACCGACCCGGCCGCCGTCCAGGCCGCCGCCGACGAGATCGGCCCGGTCGACATCCTCGTCAACTCCGCCGGGATCGTCGGCCCCAACGCCCCGCTGTGGGAGATCCCGCCGGACGGCTGGCGGCGCACGTTCGAGGTGAACGTCAACGGCACCTTCCACACCTGCCGCGCCTTCGTGCCGGGCATGCGCGAGCGCGGCTGGGGCCGCATCGTCAACCTCGCCAGCATGGCCGGCAAGGACGGCAACCCCACCATGGCGCCGTACTCGGCCTCCAAGGCCGCCGTCATCGCGCTCACCAAGTCGCTCGGCAAGGAGCTGGCCACCAGCGGCGTGCTGGTCAACGCCATCGCCCCGGCCGTGATCGAAACCCCGATGAACGCCGGCACCAGCCCCGAGGCCCTGGCCCACATCACCAGCCTCATCCCCATGCGCCGTGCGGGGAAGCCCGAGGAGGTGGCCGAGCTGATCGCCTGGCTCGCCTCCGACAAGGTCAGCTTCTCCACCGGCGCCGTCTACGACATCAGCGGCGGCCGCGCCACCTACTGAATGACGGCCCGCCGGCTGAACGCCGACGGGAATCGCGCGTCTGACGACGCCGGCGGGGCGACAAACGCCCCCGCCGCCGAGGGCGCTGAAACCACCCGAGGCGCACAGGCCTCCTCCTCGCCCCGAACGCCTCCCACGCCTGTCACATCCGGCCGCCGATTCGCTTCCCGCGGCGACATGCCTGCCTGGACCGGCACGACGAACGGCGCGTCGAGGGCTTCGACCGACAGCTCAGGCCGAGCGGCGGATCACCAGGGTGGCGCTCTCCGGTGGTCCGGGGCGACGAGCGTCCGGTCTTTCCAGGCCGCCCAGCACCGCGTCGGCCAGTTCGGCGGCGACGGCGTCCATGTGCTGGTTGATCGTGGTCAGCGGCGGTTCGGCGAACCGGGCCATGGGCATGTCGTCCACGCCGATGACGGCCAGGTCGGCGGGGGCCGACAGGCCGGCGGCCCGCATGCCGGCCAGCAGGGCGATGGCGACCTCGTCGTTGAAGGCGCACACGCCGGTGACGCCCTCCGCCCGCCAGGCCCGCGCCGCCGCGGCCGCGGCCTCGGCGTCCAGCACGACCTCCCGCACCGACGGCGGCGTCAGGCCGTGCTCGGCGCAGCCCCGCCGGACGCCTTCCAGCCGCGGATCGAAGAAGGCGCGCACACGGGGGTCGACCGGAGCGGCGTAGCCCACCCGGACATGCCCCTGCGAGGCCAGATGATCGATCTGCATTCGCCCGATGCGGAACTGCCCGCGGGTCATCACGTTCGGCTCGCCCTCGCTGTCGCCCCAGACGTTGACCACGTAGGTGCCGTCGGCGCGCATGTCCGCGCGGTGCTCCTTGGCGACGGGGGCGAAGGAGATCACGGCGGCCGGCGCCAGGTCCTTCCACAGCGAGGCGACGGTGCGTCCGCTCTCGATGCGCGTGATGACGCTGAGGCCGTGCCGTTCCAGGTCGGCGGTGAGGTGTTCGATCAGCTCGATGGCCGTGGAGCCCAGCGGCAGGTCCGCGATGAGCAGCAGCACGATGTCGCTGCGGCCCAGCCGTAGGGTCCGGGCCGCGGCCGAGGGGGTGTAGCCGAGCTTGTCCACGGCCGCGTAGATACGCTGCCGGGTCTCCTCGGAGATCTTCTGGTGCGGCACGTTGTTGAGCACGTAGCTGACGGTGGTCTGCGAGACGCCGGCCTCCCTGGCCACGTCGATGGACGTGACACGCCGTGCTCTGGCCATCGAGATCTCCCTCGTCTCGCCCACCCCGCACTGAATCGTATCAGTGTAGTCGGAGGCGCAGCGCCGCAGGTCGATGTGAATCTTCGTGGCGGACCGTGGCGTCGTGCCGGGCGGTGGAGTGCCGGTCTCCGGCAACCGACGGCCACCGTGTTACCGTGCCCCTGAAGTCTGCGGTGACAGGCTTACCTCGGTTCCGGAGGCGTCAAGAGGTCGGAGACGAAACCGCGGACGGTTTCCTGGAGATCGACTTCGTCCGGATCGAGCAGCCACTGGAGCTGGACGCCTGTATCAATCCATGGGCTTCACGCCGCACCGATGAGGTGAAGACCCAGGGAAGCAAGGCGCGCGCAGTGGCATCCCCGACGCGGCAGAGGTCACCCGCAACGGGGTGCGACCGGAATACGTCCGACCGAGGGGAACGTGAACCGCGTGGATGTTCGGCCCGTTTCAGCGGCATGATCCGTTGTCTGACGGCGCCGGGCCAGTGAGTCACCCCGTCCATGGTCGATGCTCCTCTCGTGCCCAGCCGTTGGCACGGAAGGCCAGCTCCACCACGTCCGCGACCGCACCGTCCGCGCACGCGCCCACCACGACGTCGGCCGCCGATCTCACCTCGGGATGGCCGTCGCCCACCGCCACACCCAGCCCGGTCGCCACGATCATGTCGATGTCGTTGGGGTTGTCGCCGACGGCCGCCACCTCGGCCAGCGGCACGCCCCTCAGCTCCGCCAGCTCCCGCAGCGCGACACCCTTGCTCGTGCCCTCGGGCAGCACCTCCAGGTAGGTCGCCTCGGACTTCACCGTGGCGGTCCCGGCGATGCGCACGTGAGGGAGCGGATCGCCGATCAGCATGCACTTGGTGACATCCTCGGCGGGCAGCTCGCGCCAAGCGCCCGGGTCGCGCAGCACGATGCCGTCGCGCCGCGCGTAGTCCCGCAGCTCCGGCACGTCGTCGACGGCGAACGCCGTACCACCGGAGAACGCCACCGGGTAGACGCCCTCGGGAAGCTCCTCGAAGACGTCGAGCAGCGCCTTCCACGCGGCGGACGGCAGGCTGCGGGAGCGGACCACGGTGTCACCGGCCAGGTCCACGGTCCGCGCGCCGTTGTAGAGGATGGCGGCGCCGTCCAGCTCCAGCTCGTCGTAGTAGCGGCGGGCGGAGGCCTCCATCCGGCCGGTCGCGATGACGACCTCGCCACCGGCGGCGCGGAAGCGGCGCAGCGCCTCGCGGCTGGCCGGCACCATCGCCAGGTCGCGGCCGACGAGTGTGCCGTCGAGGTCGGTGACGATCCAGCGGATCACGCGATCCTCCCCGCTCCGGCGATCTCGGCGAGCACCGAGCCGGCCAGGTCGAAGCCGCCCACGCAGGCCAGGTAGCCGCCGGGGGTGAAGACGCTGCCCGACAGCGGGATGTAGACCCCGCCCGCCTGCTTGACCAGGAGGGATCCCGCCGCCACGTCCCAGGCGTTGACGTGCGTGCCGTACGCCACGTCGGACCAGCCCGCGGCGACGTGCGCGAGCTTGAGCGCCGCGCTGCCCGGGCGGCGGGTGCTGGCGAAGGCACCGACGAGGCGGGCGAAGCGGTGCAGCGCCTCCTCGCCCTCGGCGGCCAGGTCGCGCGGGGTGGGGTAGCTGGACAGCAGCATGGCCTCCCGGTCGGTGCGGGCTCCGACGCTCCGGATCGGCTCGCCGGCGCAGGCGGCGCCGCCGAGCCAGGCGGTGAACTCGTCGTCGCGCACGGGGTCGTAGACGACGCCCGCCACCACTTCGCCGTCCACGGCCGCCGCGACGGAGGTGCAGAAGAACGGCAGGCCGGCCGCGAAGTTGGCGGTGCCGTCGATGGGGTCGACGTACCAGCTGACGGCCCCGGCGCCGCGGGTGCCGCCTTCCTCGCCCACGACGACGCTGTCCGGGCACCGGCGGGCCAGAACCTCGCGGATCTCCTCCTCGGCGGCCTTGTCGTGCTCGGTCACCGGGTCGTGGAAGTCGCGCTTGGTCCGCACCTCCGGCCTGGACCGGAAGGCGGCGCGCAGCCGATCGCCGACCGCCCTGGCCGCTTCGGCCGCGATGACGGCCAGCTCGCGTGAGGTGTTCACGTCCATGTCTCCTCCAGCAGCCTCAGCAGGCCGTACGGGTCGTCGACGGTCGCGTGCGGGCGCTGGCGCACGCGGTAGGGGATCTTCTCGGTGCTGTGCGAGACCATGAGGACGGTGGCACCGGCACCGGCGCGCTCGCCGCAGACGACGTCGCGGTCGTGGTTGTCGCCGACGTACCAGACCTGCGACGCCGCCACCCCGAGCGCACGGCAGGCGATCCAGATCATCTCGGGGTTCGGCTTGCGCACGCCGACCTCGTCGCTGTACACCTGCACCGCCACCTGGTGGTCCAGCGCGTCACGCGCCATGAAGTCGCGGTGGACGGCGCCGCACAGCGCGTTGCTGACCACCGCGGGGATCACGCCGTGATCCCGGCAGGCGGACAGGAGCTCCTTCACCCCGTCTCGGGTGGTGCGCTCGCTGCGCAGCTCGCCCATCCGCCGGCACAGCGGCGTCGCCTCGGCGGTCACCAGGGCGCGGGCCTGCTCGGGCCAGTCGGTCGCGACGAACTCCGCCCAGAACCGGCGGTGCGTCATCTCCTCGGGGGCGAACTGCCGCGACGTGGAGTCCTTCCAGCACGAGTCGGCACGCGCGCCTGCGCGGATGTCGGTCTCGATCTCTTCGGCCGTCAGGCCGCGGAATCCCGCGCGCTCCAGCATGGCGTGCAGTTCGGCGGCCAGCTCCGCCGCCCACGACGGGCGCCTGGCGGTCTCGACGAGCACGCCGCCGAAGTCGAGCAGCAGGGCCTTGGGTGAGATCATGCGTAGGCTCCCGCGGCGTCCCAGGCCGCCATCCTGCTGCCGTCCGCGTCGAACAGGTGCAGCTGCTCGGTCCAGCAGGTCACCGTGTCGCCGGGGACGGCGTCGACCGGGGTGTAGGAGACGGCGTAGAGCTCGGTGTCCAGGACGCGCAACCGTACCGTCCACGTGGAGCCGGCCGGCAGCACGGCCTCGACCTGGGCCGGCTCCGACCAGGCGGAGACGGGCGGCGCCCCCAGGCGCAGGGCCTCGGGGCGGATGCCGATGGCGGACGGCGCGCAGGTGACGACGCGGCCCTTGACGAAGCGCAGCAGCGAGCCGGCCAGGCCCGCGGGGGAGGGGCCGACGTCGACGATGGCCATCGGCGGGCTGCCGACGAACTCGGCGACGAACCGGTTGGCGGGTCTGGCGTACATCTCCATCGGGGGCGCCAGTTGCTGCAGCTCGCCCTCGTCCATGACCGCCACGTGGGTGGCCATCGTCAGTGCCTCCAGCTGGTCGTGGGTGACGAAGACGATCGTGGCGCCGGACTCCTCGTGGATGCGTTTGAGCTCGGCGCGCATCTCCAGCCGGAGCCGGGCGTCGAGGTTGGACAGCGGTTCGTCGAGCAGGAGCACCGCGGGGTCCACGGCGAGCATGCGGGCCAGCGCGACGCGCTGCTGCTGGCCGCCGGAGAGCTGGGAAGGGTACCGGTCCATGGCGCCGTCGACGTGGACCATCTGCAACGCCTCCTCGGCCCGTGCCCGGCGCCGCGCCGCGGGCACCTTGCGCATGCGCAGGCCGAACTCGACGTTCTCGCGCACCGACAGGTGCGGCCAGAGCGCGTAGTTCTGGAAGACCAGGCCCATCTCCCGCTTCTCGGGCGGGACGTACCGGCCGCGCTCGACGGAGTCGAGCACCCGGTCGCCGACCGTGATGGTGCCGGCGGTCGGCTGCTCCAGGCCGGCGATCATACGCAGGGTGGTGGTCTTGCCGCAGCCGGAGGGGCCGAGCAGGCACATGAACGCGCCGTCGGGCACGGTCAGGTCGAGGTTTCTGACGGCGTAGTCGCCGCCGCCGTAGCTCTTGGCGAGTCCGCTCAGGGTGATGGTGGGCATCTATCCTCCCAGGCCGGACGCGAGGCTGCTCCTGGTCAGGCGCTGCGTCAGGTAGGTCATGGTGAAGGAGACCAGGGCGATCACGAGGACGACCGCGTTGGCGAGTTGGGTGTAGCCGTAGTCGACCAGGCCGATCGACAAGGTGGTGAGCAGCTCGGTGCCGGTGGTGGTCAGCATGATGACGATGCTGAGCTCTTTGAGCCCGGAGACGAACGGCAGCACGATGCCGGTGACGAGGGCGCCCTTCTGGATGGGGAAGACGATCCGCCGCATGCGCCGCCACCAGGAGGCGCCGGCGATCTGGGCGGCCTCCTCCGGTTCGCGGCCGAGCTGTGTCATCGCCGCGATGCCCGAGCGCGAGCTGTAGGGCAGGTGGGTCACGGCCATCACCAGGATGAGCAGGAACGTGGTGCCGTACAGCGCGGGGATGGGGCCCCGGGCGACGGCGAACAGCGACAGCGAGGCCGCGGCGAACGCGATGCCGGGGATGAGGTAGGGCAGGAAGGAGACCTGGCGGAGGAACCCGGCGATGCGCGGCGCCGTCCCGCGGACCACGACGTAGCCGATCAGCAGGCCGGCGACCGCGCAGATCAGCGAGGCCAGGCCGACGATGCGCAGCGAGTTCCAGGCCGCCTCCCACAGCTCGGAGCCGCGAAACACGCCGTGCGGGAACCCGACGGCGCCGGGCAGCTTCTCGGCGAACCAGTAGCTCAGGGTGAGTGTGGACAGGTCCATGGGGGTGCGGGTGAGCGAGGACAGCAACAGCGTGACCACCGGGACGAGGACGCTCACCGCGAAGACCGCCAGGCCGAGCGCGAAGGCGGGCCAGCGCCACCGGCGCAGGTCGCCCAGCCGATCCATGGCGCCCTTGCCGCCCACGGTGACGAAGCGGCGGTGCTCGCGCAGCAACCTCGCGTCGGTGAAGACAATCAGCACCCCGATGATCACGATGACGGTGGCCAGGACGGAGGCCACGCCGGTGCTGCGGTCCCGGATCGACTGGAACAGCCCGGTGGAGAGGACCCGGTAGTCGGCCGGGAGCCCCAGCACGTACGGCGTGCCGAAGGTGCCGAGCACGCGCCCCACGACCAGCAGCACCGCCGACGACAGCGCCGGCAGCATCAGCGGCACCACGATCCGCCGGAGCACCACCCGCTGCGGCGCGCCGAGGATCCGCGCCGAGTCCTCCAGTTGCGCGTCGATGCGACGCAGCGCGTTCCCGACCAGGAGCAGGACGAACGGGTAGTAGTGCAGGCCGAGGCAGATGATGATCGGCAGCGGCCCGTACGCCAGCCAGTCGGGGGTCCGGATGCCCTGGGCCTGCAGGACTCCCAGCTGCCCGCCGGCGCGCTCGTTCTTGAACAGGGTCAGCCAGGCCAGGGAGAAGGTCCACGACGGCAGCATGTAGGGGACGACCAGCGCGCCGGCCAGCCACTTGCGTCCCGGCGTGTTGGTCCTGGTCACCAGCCAGGCCGTGCCGCCACCCACGACCAGCGCGAACAGCACGGTGCCGAGCGAGATCACCAGGGTGTTGAGCAGCGGCTCCCAGAACAGCAGGCTGCTGACCCGGGAGCGGAACACCCGCCACAGGTAGTAGCCGGTCCACTCGCCCGGCTGCTGCCCGGCGTGCGCCTCGTCGCCGTACTGCAGGCGGAAGGCGTCCGACAGCACCGCGACGAGCGGCGCGACGACCAGGTACGCCAGCACGATCACGAGGATCAGCCCGAGCGCGGCGGTTGGGTCGTGGCGCAGCACGCGCAGCCGGTACACCAGCCTGCGCCTGACGCCGGGAGGCGGGGGCGCCTCCGGCTTGGTGAGAAGAGTCATGAACACTTCCTTCGGTGGCTTCGTCTGAGCATCGTGTCGGCCGGCGCGTCGGCCGCCTCGCCCAGCCGCCGGCCGACGGCGTCGAGGCGGGACAGCAGCTCGCGGCGCCGTAGTGTGTCCGAGGTCGGCGGCCCGGCGAAGGCGAGCGCCCACGCCATCACAGGAACGGCCGCTGGTCACGCTTGGCCGCGTCGTAACGCGCCCGTGCCCGCCTGACCTCGTCCAGCCGCGACACCTCGGCCACGGGCACGTCCCACCAGGCCTGGGCCTGCGGCCCGCCACCCGGTACGGTCCGCGCGTACACCACGGTGGTCCTCGACGCCTCTTTCGCCTTCTCCAACGCCTGGGCGAAGGACTCGGGGTCGTCGGCGCCCAGCACGTCGGCGCCGAGGCTGGCGGCGTTGCCGGCCAGGTCCGTCGGCAGCGGGTCGCCGTCCAGCAGGCCGGTGCCGCCGCGCATGCGGTAGGCCGTGCCGAGCCGGAGCGCGCCCACGGACTCCGACAGCGCGCCGATCGAGGCGAAGCCGCCGTTGTCGACCAGGACGACGACGAGCTTGACACCTTCCTGCACGGCGGTGGCGATCTCCTGGGCCATCATCAGGTAGGAGCCGTCACCGACCAGCACGAACACCTCGCGCTCCGGCGCCGCCAGCTTCACGCCCAGGCCGCCGGCGATCTCGTAGCCCATGCACGAGTAGCCGTACTCGACGTGGTACTGACCGGGGTCGGAAGCACGCCACAGCCTGTGCAGGTCACCGGGCATGGACCCGGCCGCGTTGACCACCACCCCGCCGTGCGCGGCCTCGTTGACCAGGCCGAGCAGCACCGGCTGGGTCAGGTCCCGGCCGGTGCGGGCCCGGTCCGCCTCGCGCTGCCAGCCGGCTGTCAGCCGTACGGCCAGCGCGCTCCAATCCGGTTCCGCCCGCCAGTCGCCGGGGTCCAGGGCGCGCAGCGCCTCCCTGGCGTCGGCGACCAGCGTCAACCCGGCGTGCTTGGCGGCGTCGAAGGCGGCCACGTTGACGTTGAGGAACCGAGCCCGGCCGAACAGTGTGCGCGAGGCGGTGGTGAAGTCGCTGTAGCGGGTGCCGACGCCGATGACCAGGTCGGCGTCGCGGGCCAGCGTGTCGGCCGCCGCCGTGCCGGTGTGGCCGACCGCGCCGACGGCGCACGGGTGGTCGTACGGCACCGCCCCCTTGCCCGCCTGCGTCTCGGCCACCGGGATGCCGTGCCGTTCGGCGAAGCGCAGCAGCTCCGCGCAGGCGTCGCTGTACTTGACGCCGCCACCGGCCACGATCAGCGGCCGGCGTGACTCGCGCAGCAGCCGCACGGCACGCTCCAACGCGGCGGGTTCCGGCACCGGCCTGGCCACGTGCCAGACGCGGCGCCCGAACAGCTCCTCCGGCCAGTCGTGCGCCTCGGCCTGCACGTCCTGCGGGAGGGCGAGGGTGACGGCACCGGTCTCGGCCGGGTCGGTGAGCACCCGCATCGCGGCCAGCAGCGCGGAGGGCAGCTGCTCGGGCCGGTTGATCCGGTCGAAGTAGCGTGACACCGGGCGCAGGCAGTCGTTGACGGAGACGTCGAGCGAGCGCGGGTCCTCCAGCTCCTGCAGCACCGGGTTGGCGACCCGGGTGGCGAAGATGTCGCCGGGCAGCAGCAGGACCGGGAGCCGGTTGATCGTCGCGAGCGCGGCGCCGGTGACGAGGTTCGTCGCGCCGGGACCGATCGAGGTCGTGCAGGCGAACGTCGAGAGCCGGTTGCGGGTGCGGGCGTAGGCGACGGCCGTGTGGACCATGGCCTGCTCGTTGCGCGCCAGGTAGTACGGCAGCTCGTCGTGGAGGCCCGCCCCCTGCTCGGCCAGCGCCTGGCCGACACCTGCGACGTTGCCGTGGCCGAAGATGCCGAAGCAGCCTTCGACCAGGCGCTGCTCGACGCCGTCGCGTTCCGTCCACTGGTTGGACAGGAAGCGCACCAGCGCCTGGGACGTGGTGAGTCTCATCCGGTTCCTCCCACCGGCAGCCGGGGGTCGATCGGCGGGTGGGCGAAACCGGTGGGGCCCGGGGCGGCCTCGCCGTACGGGATGAGGGTCATGACTCCTCCAGCAGGCTCACCGCCGTGTCCACCGCCGCGGCCACGTCGTCGCCAGGCGGGTACAGCAGCGCCCGGCCCACGACCAGGCCGCGCGCGCCGGGCTGGCGCAGCGCCTTGCCCCACGCGGCGAACGCCTCGTCGGCCGCCTGCCCGGGGTCGCCGCCGAGCAGTAGGGTGGGCAGCGTGGTGGCCGCCATCACGCGCTCCATGTCCTCGATGACCGGGATCTTCAGCCAGGTGCGTGCGGAGGTCGTGCCGAGCGCCTGGACCACGCTGATCGCCCGGATCATCGCCGCGGCCGACAGGTCGTGCCTGACCGCGCCGTCGACGTGCCTGGACCAGAAAGGCTCGATCATGGCCATCAGGCCGAGCCCGGCAAGGCCGGAGACGGCCTGACCGCAGCGCTCCAGAGTCCCCGCCGTCGCGGGGTCGTCCGGCGCGATCCGGCAGAGCATCTTGCCGCCGTCCAGGCCCATCTTCGCGATCGACCCGGCGTCGTAGGCGGTGAACCGGTCGTCGAACTCGAACACAGAGCCCTGGACGCCGCCCCTGTTCATCGAGCCGATGACCAGCTTGTCGTCGAGCGCGCCGAGCAGCAGCAGGTCCTCGACGACGTCGGGGGTGGCCAGCAGGCCGTCCACGCCGGGGTGGGCGAGCGCGGCCAGGATCCGGTCGAGCAGGTCGAGGCGGCTCTCCATGGCCAGCGGGCGGTCACCGACGCCCAGCGCGCCCCTGGCGGGATGGTCGGCGGCGATGATCAGCAGCTTGTCCCGGCCGGCCAGCACCGGCCTGCGCCGGCGCGCGGCGGCGAGCGTCGTCACCCGCTCGGGGCGGCGGGCGCGGTCCTCGCGGAGCCGGCGGGCGCGGTCCTCGCGGAGCCGGTGGGCGCGGTCCTCGCGGAGCCGGTGGGCGCGGTCCTCGCGGAGCCGGTAGAGGGATTCCTCAGGCATGCGCGGCCTCCTCGGCGTCGCGGGCGGTCAGCATGTCGTCGATCTCCCGGGCCGTGGGCATCGCCGGGGCGCACGCCAGCCGGCCGGCGACGATGGCGCCGGCGGCGTTGGCGAACGCCACGGTGCGCGTGAGCGGCCAGCCGGCCAGCAGGCCGTGGCAGAGCGCGCCGCCGAAGGCGTCACCGGCACCGAGCCCGTTGACCACCTCGACACGCACCGCGGGCACCTCGACGCACTCCTCTGCGGTCATGGCCAGCACGCCGACGGAGCCCCGCTTGACGATCACCAGCTCGACCCCCGCGTCCAGCAGGGCGCGGCCGGCCGGGTACGGCTCCCGCGCCCCGGTGGCCACCTCGGCCTCGTCCACGTTGCCCACGACCACGGTGGCGTGCTCCACGGCGTTCCTGGCCTGCTCGGCGGCGGCGCGCGCGTCCGGCCAGAACGACGGGCGGTAGTCCAGATCCAGCACCGTGTACGGCTTGCGCCCACGCGCGCGCCAGGCGGTGAGGTGCGCCTCGCGCGAGGGCTCCTGCGACAGCCCGGTGAGGGTCGTCCAGAACACCTTGGACTGCGCCACGGCCGCCAGGTCCAGCTCGTCCGCCCGGATCTCCAGGTCCGGGGCTTTGGGCCGGCGGTAGAAGTACAGGGGGAAGTCCTCGGGCGGGCGGATCTCGCAGAACGTCACCGGCGTCGGCAGCCCGGTTACGTCCGCCACGTGCCGGTCGTCCACGCCGTACCCGCGCAGCGCGTCACGGACGAACGCACCGAAGGGGTCGGCTCCCGTCCTGGTGATCACCGCGGCGGAGCGGCCGAGCCGCGCGGCCGCCACGGCCACGTTCGCCGGGCTGCCGCCCAGGTACTTGCCGAACGTCTCCACCGCGCGCAGTGAGACCCCGATCTGGTGCGGGTAGAGGTCCACGCCGGCCCGCCCCATGGTGAGCACCTCGGTCACGCCCCGGGAAATGGGGGCAGCGGCGACCTTCACCCGGTCACCTCCTGGAGCCGGACCGGGCGGCCCGCGCGGCGTGACAGGTCGGCCGCCTCCGCGAGGTGGAGGGCGGCCAGGGCGTCGCGGGCGGTGCAGGGGCTTTCCCGCTCGCCTCTGGCCGCCGTGAGGAACGCGCGCATCTCCGCGACGTAGGCGTCGGCGAACCTGGTCTGGAAGTCCGGCCAGGGGTCGGCCGGGCGGCGGCCGTCGTCGGCCAGGTGCAGGGGGGCGCGCTCGCCGAGCCCGACGACCCAGGTGTTCAGGGTGCCGCCGAGTTCCATCCGCACGTCGTAGCCGGCGCCGTTGTAGCGGGCGCCCTGCAGCGTGACGAGCGTGCCGTCGGCCATCGTGATCAGGGCGGCGCTGGTGTCCACGTCGTCCGCCTCGGCGAAGAACGCCTCGCCGCGGTTGGCGCCCGCGGCGTAGACGGTGTCGGCCTCACGGCCGGTGACCCAGCGCAGGATGTCGAAGTCGTGGATGTGGCAGTCGCGGAAGATCCCGCCGGAGACGGGGACGTACTCGGGCGGCGGCGGTTTCGGGTCGCCGGTCAGCAGATGGACCCGGTGCAACTCGCCCAGCTCGCCGCCCAGCAGCGCCTGGCGGGCTGCGGCGAAGCCGGCGTCGAAGCGCCGCTGGAAGCCGATGTGGATCATCGTCCCGCTGCGCTCGGCGGCCTCGGCCACCCGTACGGTCTCCGCGACCGTCGGGGCGGCCGGCTTCTCGCAGAACACCGGGATCCGCCGCTCGCACGCTTGTCGCAGCAGCTCGGCATGGGTGGACGTGGGCGTCGCGATGACCACGGCGTCCGCGTCCCACGGATCGCCCACCCGGGCTCCGACGTCCCGGGCCACCTGCTCGGCCAGAGCCGGATCGGCGTCGGCCACCAGCAGCTCGTCGACCAGGCCGGACAGGGTTCGCGCATGAAAGCTGCCAATTCGCCCAAGACCCACTAGACCTACACGCATGGCGCCTCCTATCGGGGGCTCCAGTTGTAGATGAACGTCAGGTGAACGTCAATGCTTTGTCCTGACATAAGGACTAGTCCAACTGATGGACATAATTATGTCTTGACAATTCATTAACCTCCAGTTCATCTTGGAGCCCACTGCGGCGCCGGTCGGGGCTGTGAGCGGCGCGTACGGCCATGCACTTCAGAGGAGTACCGCCACCATGAGGCGTATCCGGAAGACCGTCCCTGCGGCACTGCTCGTGCTCGCTGCCGCGTGCGCACCCTCCACCGGCGGCGGTGGCTCGTCGGCCACGACCGGGGCGAAACCCCTGCCCGCCGCCTCGGTCGACGCGAGCCTTGACCTGGATGCGCTGGTCGCGGCGGCCAAGAAGGAAGGCAGCCTGCTGGTCTACGACTCCAGCGGCGACATCGAGGAGGTGGCCAAGGCGTTCACCGAGAAGTACGGCATCAGGATGGAGGGCGTGAAGTCCGACACTCCGCAGACCGCCGAGAAGATGACCAGGGAGCACGCCGCCGACAACGTCACGATCGACGCGGCGATGTACGAGGACGGCGGGGTGCTGGTGGGCCGGCTCATCCCGCAGGGCGTCGTCCGGACCTGGGTGCCCGCCGACCTGAAGGACCAGATCCCGGAGGAGAACCGCAACCCTCTGCTCGCGCTGTCGAAGGCGACGATCTTCGCCTACAACAGCAAGCTGTCACCCGGTGGCTGCCCGGTCAAGAACATCTGGGATCTGACCGAGAAGGAGTGGGCGGGCAAGCTGGTCATGCAGGACCCGCTGGGCAAGCCGACCGTGCTCTCGTTCTTCACCCAGCTCGTCATGCACGGTAGCGACGAGCTGGAGAAGGCCTACCAGGCCAGGTACGGCAAGCCGCTGGAGACCGAGGAGCAGAACGCCGCCTGGGAGTGGGTCAAGCGGGTCGCCGCCAACCAGCCGGTGCTCACCGGCTCCGACGAGGACATCTCCGGCGCGGTGGGCGCCCCAAGCGCCACCGACAAGAAGATCGGCTTCATGTCGATCTCGAAGTTCCGCAACAACGAGGAGAAGGGCTACGCGCAGGCCACGTGCGAAGGGCTCGACCCGTTCGTCGGGTTCAGCTACCCCAAGTACGTGGCCGTGGCCGGCAAGTCCAAGCACCCCAACGCGGCCAAGCTGTATGTGCGCTTCATCATGACCGAAGAGGGTGTCAAGCACGAGATCGGCGAGGGCGGGATCTCCGGGAACAGCACGGTCAAGCCGCTCGTCAGCCCGCCCGGGCTGACGGACTGGCAGGGCCAGCTCTTCCACACCGACCCCAAGGGCCTGGTCGCCGACCTGCAGAACCGCCAGGTGATGTCCGACTTCTGGCGGGTCAACCACAGCTGATCCACCAACCCGCCCGGGCAGCCGGGCGGGCAGCTCTGTGCAGCGATATGTCCTGACATTCATATGTCAAGCGAAAGGAACATAGTGTCCAGACGTTCGACGCTGCTCCTCGCGGCGCTCACCCTCACGCTGGCCGGCGGCTTGGCCGTTCCCGCCGCCGGCTCGTCCATCCCCTCGATCGACCCCCAGGTGGAGACACCCGCCCTGTTCGACGACGAGGCCGGCGGCAACGCCAACGGCGACGACCCGGCGGTCTGGGTCGACCCGTCCGACTCCGACGACAGCGTGGTGGTCGCCACCGCCAAGGAAGGCGGGCTCTACGTCTACGACCTCGACGGCCGGCAGCTCCAGCACATCCCGGCGCCGACCGCGCCGGGGCCGGACGATGAGGCGGGCCGCTTCAACAACGTCGACGTGACGTACGGCTTCGGTGGCCGTGACCTGGCCGTCGTCTCCGACCGCGGGCGCGACCAGCTCCGCGTCTACGCCATTTCCGACGGCCACCTCACCGACGTGACCGACCCGGGCGCGCCGTTCGTGTTCAACTCCACCCAGGAGGAGGTCAACGACGCCGAGACCGCCTACGGCCTGACCGCCTGGAAGGACTCCACCGGCACCTACGCCCTGGTGAGCCGACGTCACAAGACCTCCATCGGCCTGGTCAAGCTGCTGTCCAAGCCCGGCGGCAAGGTCGGTTACCAGCTCGTCAGAACCCTGGACCTGCCCGCCTCCTTCACCCTGCCCAACGGCCAGTCGTGGACTCCCTGCATGGAACCCGACGAGCTGGCCCAGGTCGAAGGCATGGTGGTGGACCAGCAGCGCGACGTGCTCTACGCCGCCCAGGAGGACGTCGGTATCTGGCGCATGCGCGCCGACCTGACCGGCACGCCGGTCCTGATGGACAAGGTCAGGGAGTTCGGCGTGCCGGGCACCTACGACCCCGAGACGGAGGAGTGCACCCCGGGCGCCGACCCGGGCTTCGGCGGCACGCACCTGACGGCGGACGCCGAGGGACTCACGATCTACTACCGCGGGGACGGCAAGGGCTACCTGCTGGCCTCGAGCCAGGGCGACAACACCTTCGCCGTCTACCGCCGCGAGAGCGGCAACGCCTACCTCGGCCAGTTCCGCATCGGTGAGGACGACGGCATCGACAGCGTCGAGCACAGCGACGGCTCGACCGTGCTCAACGTTCCGTTGGGGGACTTCGAGGACGGCCTGTTCGTCGCCCACGACGGAGCCAACGGCCCCGAGGTGCCCGATCGCGAGAACACCGACTTCAAGTACGCCGACTGGGGCGACATCGCAGCCGAGCTCGACCTGGCTGTCGACACCGACGGCTGGGACCCGCGCGACTGACGGTGACGATGTGGATGAGCGCCTCCTGCCGGGGTCCGACCCGGCGACGGGCTGACTTCGAGTCCTCAACGGGATCCGCCGGCCCCGGCAGGGAGGCGCTCATGCGCGCCCAGTGACTTCACGGGGCCTGGCCACAGGCCCCGTCACTGTCCTGTCCGTACCGCCCGGCCGGCGCGTGCCACCCTGCCCCCAGGTGCCTCGGCGGTTCCGGACAGCCTGTCGCGCCACCGGGCGCAGGCGGAGCCGGGCGCGTCCTCGCGGGCGTTGGAAGCCTGCCCTGGTGGCAGCGGCCGGGTCCTATCTGCAGGCGCGCCGATACTGCTCGGCGAAGCGCCTGCAGCGCGGTGAGCGCCTGGACGAGATCGTCGGAGAGGCCGGTCGCGGCAGCATGGCCGCCGCGACCGGCCTCTCCCCACCCCAGGGGGCAGGCACTGGCGTCGCTGGTCACCACGACACGGATGCCCCAGCGGCGGCACCCCGGGCCGGCGCCCCGGGCCGCCTCTCCTCAGTGCGTACGACCAGCCGCCCCGTGACGACCGCCAGGGCGCTCACCATGGTCTTCACCGGGTGATTCATACGTGGGCGGTCCCGCCTCCGCCGGCCATCCCGGTGATCGTTGGCCACGCACCGGTCGGGTGAACTCGCCGCCCTCCCCCCTGACGACGATCTTCTCCTGTCGCGAACTGTCGCTCCGGTGGAGCGTGATGGTAACGTTCCGTGCTCCCCGGCGTCCTGTCGTCGACGCTGATCATGCCCTGGCGCCGTGCCTGGAGGCATGACTCTTCGTGCTGTGAGAACGAGCGGATCTGCGCGCTCTCCGCAACCGTCCCAGCAGCACAGACATGACCTGAAAGACCAAAATGATCAGCCGGAACCGGGTCGTGGATTCAGGCTCAGTGATCGGGTGCCGAAGACGGTCCACCTCGAGTGCCGGAGTCCCGGGTCCGAGGGACGGTTCAGTCGAGGATCTGGACGTACCCGTCGGTTCCGTGAACGCGGATCCGCTGCCCGTCCCGGATCAGCCGGGTGGCCTGCTCCACACCCACAACGGCCGGCAAGCCGTACTCCCGCGCGATCACCGCCCCGTGCGTCATAAGGCCGCCTACCTCCGTCACCAGTCCGGCGACGGTGACGAACAGGGGGGTCCAGCTGGGGTCGGTGTAGGCGGTGACCAGGATGTCGCCCGTCTCAAGGTCGGCCTGCGCCATGTCCATGACGACACGGGCCCGGCCCTCGACGGTCCCGGCCGAGACCGGGAGGCCGGCCAGCGCGCCGGGCGGGGCGTCGTCACGCCGATACCGGCCGCTGATGGTCTCGCCGTCCGACGTGAGGACCCGGGGCGGTGTGAGCGCCTCGTACGACCGGAACGCCTCCCGCCTTTCCAGAATGAGTTCGGCGTCCACCTCGTTGGTGCGCACGACTTCTTGCAACTCCTCGAACCGGAGGAAGAAGATGTCTTCTTTCTCGCGCAGGATGCCGGAGCGCACGAGGCGATCGGCTTCCCGCAGCAACGCCTGCTTGTAGGCGAAGTAGCGGCTGACCATGCCGTACTTGGGGTACTCCCGGTACCCGGCGAAGGTGCGGACGCGGTCGATCATCCGCTTGGTCTCCTCGGCCTTCTGCTCCCCCTGGGGTAGGGCGCGCAATCGCGTCAGAAGTTCCTGTTCCTTCCGTCGTGACTCCAGGCGTCCCTGTTCGAAGTGTCGTTTGCCGGCGCCCGGCTCGAAGTTCTTGATATTGCCGAGGATGGTGGGCACGAGCGTGGTGGGCTGCTCGCTCCAGCGCGTTCTGGTGATGTCGATCTCGCCCGCGCAGCGCATGCCGTACTCGTCGAGGTAGCCCCGGATGGCGTCACGTGCTTCCCGCCCGCCGGTCAGCCCGGCCAGCTCGTTCAGGAAGCCGTCGCCCTCCCGGCCTTCGTCCACGACGCGCTGCAAGAACGCCACGACGTCCGCGTGCGGTCGGATTGTGTCCGCGACGTCGAGGAGCGCCAGCCCCATCTCCGACGTGACGTTGTGGGGGACGGATAGCGTGAGCGCGTCGGCCGCGTTCTTCTCGCCCAGCCACGCCTCGAGGTGGTCATTGAGCCACCAGGCCGCCTCCATCCCCGCCATGATCACCTGGTGGCTCCGCGGAGAGAACAGGATGCGCTTCAGCTCTGCGAGGTCGGCCAGGATGAAGTCGAACAGCGCCGGCCCGGACAGAGCCCGGATCTCGCTCCGCAGGGTGGCGACGGACGCCTGACTGTGTCGGATCAGCTGGGTGACAACGGCCGGATCGGTCTCGATCGGGGCGGGTGAGTCACCGGCGGGTGCGGCGATGGAATCTTCGTCCGGAAGCGAGCGGATGAAGTCGCCGCGGTCGAGGAGAGTCTGCAGCGCGTCCCGAATCAGCGGGTCGGACTTCCCCAGGGTTCCGAGGAGGTACGCGCGACCCGCGGGCGTCGCCAGGACGGGGGCTACGTCGACGAACAACCGTCCGCCCGCCTCGTGCATCGGCCGTGGGGTCGTCAGCTGCCACAGGGAGAGTCCCAGCGGCTTCATCGCGTCGGTCATCATCTGCTGGTGACCGACGGAGACGTAGACATGGTTCTCTTGGTCATCGGTCCTGGGGATGGGGAACAGGGTGGTGATCGGCCGGCTCTGGACGATGTGGAAGTCATCGCCGACCAGGCACCATTCGATGTCCTGGGGCCTGCCGAAGTGCGCTTCGATGCGCCGGCCCAGCTGCACCAGGCGCACGACCTGTGCATCCGTCAGAGCCGGCTGCGTCTGCCGCTGCGGTTCGATCGGTGCGTCCTGGGTGCCGCCTCCCGGCGACGCCTGGACGAACCGCGGCTTGGTGGCGACCGCTGCGGTGACGACCTGATCGTCGCGCACCGTGTAGACGTCCCCGGCGACCAGACCGGAGACAAGCGCCTCGCCGAGCCCCCAACCGGCTTCCACCGTGGCGATTTTCCGGTTCGAGGTCACGGGGTCCGCGGTGAAGAGGATCCCGGCCGCGTCCGGGAACACCATCTGCTGTACGACCACGGCCATCCGTACCTTGCGGTGGTCGAAGCCATTACGGCGCCGGTAGGTCACTGCCCGCTCGGTGAACAGCGAGGCCCAGCACCTCCGGACGTGCCGAAGGATCGCCGGTAGGCCCACGATGTTCAGGTACGAGTCCTGCTGGCCGGCGAAGGACGCGGTCGGCAGGTCCTCGGCCGTCGCGCTGGAACGCACCGCGTAGGAGGCTTGCTCCCCGAGCCGGGCGAGCGATTCGCTGATCGCTGCCACAAGATCGTCGGGAACCGCGACGCCTTCGACGACGCGGCGGATATCGGCGCTCAGGGTGCGGATCGCCGCGTGGTCGTCCGGTTTCACGCGCGACAGCAGGTCAAGCTGAGCGTCGATCGACGGCGCCTCGGCCACGACCCGCCGGAAGGCGTCTGTCGTGACGCAGAAGCCGTCCGGCACGCGGATGCCATTGATTCGCGAGAGCTCGCCCAGGTGCACCCCCTTTCCGCCGACGTCTGCGATATTCGTCGAGTCGATCTCCTCGAAACCCAGCACATAACCCAATTCCGTTGCTCCATCGTCCGTCGGGTCGGTTCGCAACGGGCAAGTATGAAGCACTTTCCGGCGCCTCATGAGGCGCGCGAATCTGATATAAGGTGAAAATGGCGGGGAGCGGCGCGCGCAACTTGACCCGACCTCGCCCACACCGGTATCCCGGGCCGCCGTTCACGCTCGGCGGCGGCAACCTCCCGACCGCCGACGCCGGCTACCCCGACCCGGTCATCCGCACGGCCACCACCGGGATCACCACCCGCAGCGTCGGCGCAGCGGAAGTGACCACCGCGGCCGGGGAACCCCTGGAATCCCTGGAGCGCCTGGTCGCGCACCTCGCACTTCAAGACCCACCCCGGACGGTGGACCATACTGTCCCCTGCTCCGCGCCCGACCGCAGCCGTTGCTGACGAGGACGGCATCACGTCTGGCCGCAACAGCGCACACTTCGCGCCGGAGCCACACGCGCTTGGCCGTTGACATCGCTCGGCACCTACGGGCGCCGCGCGGTGCGCGACGGTGGGGATGCCACCCGGGCGGCGATACAGGCGACCAAACCGATCACGAATCAAGAAGCGCCGGGCACGGAGCCGTTCGTAGCGTGACCCTCATGTGCATCATCCCTCAAGCACAAAGGAGACATGGCATGAAAGCGCACGTTAGCTCGATCCTCCTCGGCGTCCGGGACCTGGGCCGGGCCAAGCAGTTCTACACGGAAGGGCTCGGCTGGAAGGTCAAGGACGACTACGGCGTCTCGGTGTTCTTCGAATCGGACGGAGGCTCGCTCGTCGGCTTCTACGGCCGCGAGGGCCTGGCCGGCCAGGTGGGCGCGAGCCCGGAAGGCAGCGGCTTCAGCGGGCTGGTGCTCACCTATGTCGTCCGTAGTGAGGCGCGGGTCGACGAGATCATCGCGCAGGCCGAGAAGGCCGGCGCCACGATCCTCAAGCCCGCCGGCGCCCTGCCGTGGGGCGGGTACGGCGGCTCCTTCGCGGACCCGGACGGCTACATCTGGAGCCTCGGCTACAGCGCCCAGGGAACGGACCAGCCCTACGCGGAGTAGCCGCCGAGGAAAGCCTCTGGCGAGTGTGGGTGACGCGGCAACTGCCGGGCACGCTGGCCGGACTCGGGGGTTGAGAAACATCGGAACGAAAACTGGCGCTAAGCCCTCGAGAGCGTCTGAGACGGTTTGACCTGGCCTTTCCTGGATCGGAATTTTGCGCGGTCGTCTTGGGGGCAGACCGAGTAAACCCGGAAGGGGCAGCGGCTTCTGTCTGTCAGCCAGGTGGGCGCTCACCGTCGGCCGATGCCCGGGAGTCTCCGTCCGAGCTCACGCCAGCGGCCTCCGGAGAGAGGCGGTGCCGGGGTCGCGATCCCGGCACCGCCTTGGCGCCGCCGTTCCCCGTCCTGATCGGCGGATTTCTCCCGCGATCCAGTCGACAGGAGCAGGTCACGGGTGTAGGAGTACCAGTCATGGCAGCGCCCGCGGTCATCCGGGCGTCCACGTCACCAGCCGATCCGCCGATCGGTGCCACGAGGGTCTCAAGGATCAGACGGGCGGTCGGGCGATCGGCCGGGTCCTTGGCCGTTGCCGGCGCTCTCGGGCCAGGTCCGGGGAGAGCGGACAGCGGCTTGGTGAACCACATCCGAACGGTCAGGGGTGCCGTTCAAGCCCGCCGAGGACCTTGAGAAGTCCTGGACGGGGGACAGCGGCGGGAGCGGAGGGCCGAGCGGAGCGTCGACTAATTAATCTACATTGTAAAGCCGACGGCTCGGGTTTCACACCCAAGAAGACGCAACCAAAAACACAAGGACTAAAGACTCAAAACCAGGAGCCTGGGCTGTTCCGGTCGACGTGCCGACTCGGCGCCCTGGCGACGCTTGAGCACCGGGCGGCCACTTTCCGGCAAGTTTGCGGGATTATCTTTCGTCAGGACCGCCCGGGGCGGCGCCTGGCGGCGATGCCGGCTGGCAGCAGAGCCGCGGCCGGCGTCGCCGCCAGGCGCCATGCGAGCCGTCGCGTCCTTGATCACGCAGGGTACGACGGGCTGAGGGGCGGCGGGGTCCGCGGGATATCCTCCCCGGCCGCCCTCGAACGGCGGGTGCTCAGCCCTTCACGGTCAGCACGACACGCTGGTAGGAGGTGAGGGTCGGAGAGCCGTCGTCGGTGCTCTGCAGGATCAGGTGGATGGTCTGGCCGGGCGCCGCGTCGTCGGGGACGCGCAATCGCACCTTGGCGAGGTCCCGGCCGGGCGAGCTCTGCTTGAGCGTGACGGTGCCGGGGTAGGTGTCGGCGTCGGCGTACTGCCACCACTTGCTGGTCACGGTGTTCCGATCGGGATCCGTGGCGTGCCCGACGAGCGTGACCACCTCGCCCCGGCGGACGTCGCGGTCCGACTGTCCGCTCACCTTGACGCTGGGCCGGTGGTTCGCGGCGGAGTATCTCGGGGTGACGGTCCACTTCATCCGCGCGGCGAAGTCCTCCTGCGCCGCGCCGAACCAGCGGGCCGAGGAGTAATCGGAGGAAGGGGTCCCACCGGGATCGACGTCGGGCCCGTTCCGGCCGCCCCAGCCGCCATAGCTCGCATCGACGTAGCCGCGCAGCCCGTTGTCGAGCAAGTTCATGAAGATCGAGGTGTCTCCTTCGGAGATCCACGATCCCTTCTCCTGCGGTGGGGTCCACACGATGTAGCCCATCGCCCTGAGCTGTTCGGTTGTCAGGCCGGAGAAACCGAAATAGTCGAAGATGTCGCCGGGGACCATCTGCTTTTCGTCGCCCCAGACGCGGTAGAACTCGCCGAACGGCCCGACCTGCGACACGTTGGCCTTCGTCCACTGGGAGGAGAGGTACTTGGCGTCCTCCGGTCGCACGGCGTTGCGCGCACCGTATCCCCAGATCCTGGTGGACATCTGGCGGAACTCGATGTCCGGCCAGTTGGGCTTGATGTAGTTGGCGTAGGTGTCGTCCTGGTCGCCGAAGGACTGGATGACCGCCTTCTGCGACACCTTCTCGTAGACGGCCGGCCACTGCGGGGTGTTCTCGTACTGGTCCTTGATGGATTTCAGCGCCCGGGCGATCGTGCTCTGGCCGGCGCCGGTGAGCAGGTAGACGGGTCCCGGCCGGTTGTCGAGCAGCGCTCGCCGGACAAGGTCGGACCCGGGGGTGTCCTTCGATATGTCGCCGTCGAACTCGATGTTGCCGTTGAGGATTCTCGACTTCAGCTCACCCGGGTCGGGATATCCGTCGGCGTGCGTGCGCAGATTCGGGTACACCCGCTCGTAGATGTCGACCGCCTCGTGAATGAAGCGCTCGCCGGGCTTCCAGCGCCATGAGGTGCACGGGCACAGGTTCAGTCCGAACCGGGTGTATTCGCGTCCCGGCACGAACCACTTCGTGCCCTTGCCGTCGCCGGCCCAATGCACGCCGCTGCTGGAATAGACCAGTGCTTCGGTGTCGAACTCGTTGCTGTAGAGCAGGTAGCGGATGAGCGTGTTCTGGTCGTCCAGTTCGGGGTCGGACATGAGGATGACGCGCGGCTTGTCGTCGGCCGGTTTCCGGGTGTCGTCGGCCGCGGCCGGACCGGCGGTCACCAGGCCGCACAGAACGGCGGCGGCCAGGGCCGGAATCGTCGTCCGTTTCAGGGGGGTGCGCAGCAATGAGGCGGGTTTTTTCATTCGTGCGTCTTTCTTCCGCAGGGCGTGCGGTACTGAGAAATGAGGGCTGCGGGAACTCGGCAGCGTTCTCCGGCGCCCTGTCGATTTGGGTGGCAACGGGAGCCGGAGAGGGACTGTGAATACCTATTCATGCTTGGAGCGTTATTCAGTAACGTGAAATTAATGTGTCGCGCCGATGGTTGTCAACGGCACCGAAACCGAAGCGGCGCGAGGCCCGCCGTGCCCGGCCCGAACGCGACACGCGCGGAGGTTCCGGCCGGCACGTCCACGGCGAGCCGGAACCACCTGCCGGTGATCCGCCACCCCGTTACCGGCGAGGCCCACGCGATCCCGCCAATGCGGGTCTTGCCCGACGCGGCCGGACATGGGACGGGATGCGTGATCCCGTCTGGAGAGGGCGCGTGAGGCGCGCAGGGATCGCGGTGGGGTGTACTGGGGTGGTGGGATTTGCGGAGTCGCCCGGGGAGCGGATGGTGGGCCGGGCCGCGGAGCTGGCGGTGATCGACGCGGTTGTGGCCGCGGCGGTTGGCGGGCGCGGCGCGACCGTGATGGTGGTCGGGGAGGCAGGCATCGGCAAGTCCCGGTTGCTGGCGGAGGTGTCGGCACGGGCGTCGGCGGCGGGCATGGAGGTGCTGCAGGGCCGGGCGGTGCCGGCTGGGGGCACGTACCGGGCGCTGGCCACCGCGTTGGTCGGGCGGTTGCGGGATGCCGGGCTCGCAGACGACGCCGAGGTGCGGCCGTACCGGGCGGCGTTGGGGCGGCTCATTCCCGATTTCGGGCCGGCCGGTGGTGCGGAGCCGATGGTGGATCCCGCCGTGGCGGTCGGTGAGGGAACGTTGCGGCTGCTGCGGGCAGTCGGCGCCGGTGGCGGGTGCGTGCTGGTGCTGGATGATCTGCATTGGGCGGATCCGGACACGCTCGCGGTTCTGGAGTACCTGGTCGACGGAGTGGCCGACCAGCAGATCCTGATCTGCGGGGCGGCGCGTGACGAGCCGCGCACCGCTGATCAGATCGAGCGGATCGGGCGGCGACCGGCTGTGCGAGTGTTACGGCCGGCCCGGCTGGACGCGGCCGAGGTGGCGGAGCTGGCCGCGAATCGGGCCGGGGTGCGGCTTGGGGCGGCGACGGCCGGCTTCGTGGTGGAGCGCTGTGACGGGCTGCCGTTGCTGGTGGAGGAGCTGACGGAGGGGCTGCGGCGGGCAGGCGTCGATCTGGCCGCGGCGGAGGGGCCGACGTCGGACATCGGCGTACCACCGACGATGCGGACGCTGGTCGGCGAGCGGATGGCCGCCCTTGCCGGCGAGCACCAACGGGTGCTGAACGTCGCGGCCGTGGTGGGAGCGGATCTAGGCTGGGACGTGATCGCCTCGGTGGCGGGGGTGGAAGAGGCGGCGTTGCTCGCGGGGTTGCGAGCCGCCGCAGAAGTTCACCTGCTGCACGCGGAGGCTGAGGAGCTGACCTGGCGGCACGCGTTGACCCGGGAGGCGGTGCTGGCGGCGTTGCTGCCGCCGGAGCGGGCGGCGATCGCCCGTCGTGCCGCGGAGTTGCTGGATGGCGGTGGCGTCGGGGAGGCCGACGTACGGGCGGCCGGGCTGTTCGGAGCGGCGGGAGAGCGGGAGCGGGCCGGCCGGATTCTGCTGAGGCTGGCCCGCCACGATCTGGCGCGAGGAGCGTTGCGCAGTGCCAGGGGGTTGCTGGCGCGGGTGGATGCCACCGGTGCGCTCCGCATCGCCCGGGCCGTCGAGCGGGTACGGCTGCTGACGCTGGCCGGTGAGGTGGATGCGGCGCTGCGCGCGGGGGAAGAGGTCATCGGCACCGCGATCGGGGACGAGCACGTGGAGCTGTGCCTGCAACTGGCCCGCAGTTGCATTGTGGGCGGCCGGTGGGCGGCTGCGATCGCGTACGCCGAGCGGGCCGGTCGGCCGCGTGATCCCCGTTCGGCGATCGTGCGCGCCGATGCCGCCTACGGTGTGGGTGATCCGCGACGAGCCGCCGCGCTGGCCGCCGACGCGGTGCACGAGGCCGAGCGGTCCGGTGACGGCGAGTCCCTGGCGGGGGCGCTGCTGGTACGTGGCCGTTGCCTGGCGCACGACGATGCGGCCGCGGCCCGCGCTGCGTTCGGACGGGCGGTGCAGGTCGCCGCCGAGCACGGTCTCACCCCGTTACGGGTGGCCGCGCTGTTCGGCCTGGCCGCCGTGCAACGCGGGCAGCCTGACCCGCCGGCGCTGGCCGAGGCTCGCGAGCTGGCTGAGTCGGCCGGCCTGCTGGGGCAGCTGGCGGAGATCGACCTGCTGGTGGCCGACTTGGCGCTGACCGCGCACGGCCCCGGCGTCGGCGAGCCGGTGGCACGCCGGTGCGCCGAGCTCGCGGCGCGGCTGCGGTTGACGAGCGTCCAGGCGGTTGCCGAGCTGTTCGTCGCAGCCGCTCGCGCCGGCGCCGGGGACGACGACGAAGCCGAGCGGTGGCTGCGCCGGGCCGGGGCGCGGCCGGACGCGCCGCAGGAGGTACGGGCCGGGCTCGGCCTGGTACGCGCGATCTCCGCTGTGGTCTCCGGGGACCTGCCGCGCGCGACCGCACTGGCCGACGACGGCGCCGCGATCCTGGCCGGCTATGCCTCGGCCGCTGCCACCCACTGGTGGGGACTGTGGCTGCTGCTGCGCGAGGTGACCGGGGACAGGCGAGAGGACGCCCGTGCGGTGTTCCGTCACTGCGGGGCGGGCCGCCGGCGGGTCAATCGCGGCGCACTGGCCTACGCCGACGTGATCGCCGCAGGCCGCCTGGGCAAGGCCGGTGACTCGGCCGAGGCGCTGGCCCGCGGTGACGCGGCACTCGAGACGCATCCGTGGTGGCATCGGCTGCTGCGACTGCCGGTGTGGACCGCCGCGGTGACCGAGGGGTGGGGTGATCCCGTGCCGGGGCTGCGCGCCGATCTGGCGTGGCACGAACACAACGGCGACGAGGCGCTGGCCAGACGCTGCCGGGACCTGCTGCGGCTGGCCGGCGCGTCGCCCCGCCGCACCCCGGGCACGACGGTGCCGCCCCACTTGCGCGCCGCCGGTGTCACCGGCCGGGAGGCGGAGGTGCTCGCCCTGGTCGCCGAAGGACTGGGCAACGCGCAGATCGCGGCCCGGCTGCATCTGTCCGTACGTACGGTGGAAACGCACGTCAGCAGGCTGCTGGCCAAGACCGGCGCGGCTGACCGGGTCCATTTGCGTACGTACGCGCCTGGTCGACATCAGTAGACGGCACGGATGCGGCCGGCCCTGCGGCTGGGCGAGTCTCGATGGCATGACCACAGATGACGACACCGTCCAGCAGCCGGCATCGGCGTGGCTGCTGGAGCTCCTGTCGGCCAAATGGCTGTCCCAGGCGGTCGGTGTGGTGGCCCGGCTGGGCATCGCCGACCTGGTCGCCGGCAAACCGCGCACTTCCCTCGATCTGGCCACGGCGTGCGAGGCCGACCCGCGGGCGCTCTACCGCATCCTGCGGGCCACCGCCTGCGTCGGCGTCTTCGCCGAGGACGACCGGGGCCGATTCGCCCTGACCCCGCTGGCCGAGCCGCTACGCAGCGACGTGCCCGGTTCGCTGCGGGCCGCGGCCATCACCATGAACATGGACCCGATGTGGCGTCCGTACGGCCACATCGAACACAGTGTGCGCACCGGGGAGCCGGCCTTCGACTACGTCTACGGCATGAACGTCCACCAGTACCTGCGCGACCACCCGGAGGCGGCCGAGCTGTTCCGGCAGACCGCCGCCGGGTTCCACGCCATGTCGACCCCGCCCATCGTGGCCGCGTACGACTTCTCGCCGTACCGCACCGTCGTCGATGTCGGCGGCGGCATCGGGGTCCTGCTCGCCGCCATCCTGCACGGGAATCCGCAGGCGCGCGGGGTACTCCTGGAGGACGCGGGCGTCATCCCCCTCGCTCGCGACCGGCTGGCGGCCGAGGGCGTGGCCGATCGCGTCGACCTGGTCGCCGGGGACTTCTTCGCCGAGGTCCCCTCCACCGGGGATCTCTACCTGATCAAGAGCTGCCTGCACAACTGGGACGACCATGACGCCGGACGCATCCTGGCCACCATCCGGGCGGCCATGCCGGCGGGGGTGCGGCTGCTGGTCGTCGACGCCGTCGTGCCCGCGGGCAACGGCTTCCACTACTCCAAGGTCTCCGACGTCGAGCTGCTGACCCTCGCGGGCGGCCGGGAACGCCGCGCCGACGAGTGGCAGGCCCTGTTCGCCGCCACCGGGTTCCGGCTGTCGGCGACCGTTCCCACCCCGGGGCCGGTCGCCCTCATGGAGGTCGAGGCCGCATGACGCGCACACCGACAGCGCCGGTCGATCCGTGCGACGCCGACGCGCCGTCCGCGTGGGACGGTCCCGACGGTGACATCCGGACCGAGCACGAGACCCTGTCCGACGCCGCAGTCGCCGGCCACGACCGCCACCTGTCCGCCACCGCGGCGATCACTTCCGACCACCATCGGGCCGACCACCCGCGCGAGACGACGCAACCGCCCGTCCCGACCACGAGGAGAACGACACCCATGCCGACAGACCCCATGGCGTCGCCACGGTTCCCGCGAACCTCCCGCTACCATCCCGACTGGATCCGCTCCAGCGTCAGCGGCGGAGCCAACTCCCTGTGGCTCACCGAGTGGCTCACCGAGGCGATGGCGTTACGACCCGGCATGCGGGTGCTGGATCTGGGCTGCGGCCGGGGTGCGTCGTCGGTCTTCCTGCACCGCGAGTTCGACGTCGAGGTGTGGGCCACGGACCTGTGGTTCAGCGCGGATGAGCGGCTGGAACGCATCCGCGACGCCGGCGTCGGCCACGCCGTGTTCCCCCTTCACGCCGACGCCCGAGCGCTGCCGTTCGCGGCCGGCTTCTTCGACGCCGCCATCAGCATCGACTCCTTCGTCTACTACGGCACCGACGATCTGTACCTGAACTATCTGGCCCGGTTCGTCAAACCAGGCGGCCAGATCGGCATCGCCGGCGCGGGACTGATCCGGGAGATCGACGGCCCGATTCCCGAACACCTGGCGGCGTGGTGGGAGCCGAGCATGGCCTGCCTGCACTCGGCCGACTGGTGGCGCCGCCACTGGGAACGCAGCGGCATCGCCTGCGTGGACGTGGCCGACACCATGACCGACGGCTGGAGGTACTGGCTGGAATGGCAGCGGGCGATCGCACCGGACAACGAGCCGGAAATCAACGCCCTCACCGCTGACGGCGGACGCCATCTCGGCTATGTGCGCGCGATCGCCCAGCGCCGATCGGACACCGCGCTCGACGAACCCATCTCCTCGATCCCCGTCACGTATACGAGGCAGCCCGTATACCGCTCCTGAGCGACGACGGCAGAGGAACATTCGATGAGGAGTTCTTGTGCGTAAACTCGTCCACTTGGTAAACGCCACCGTCGATGGATGTGTCGCGGGCCCGGAAGGGCAGCCGGACTTCTTTCTCCCCGAAGGCGGCCATCGGGAGGAGTTGTCGGCCGAATTTCCCGAGACCGTGCCGGGGCCGCTGCGGTCCCGGCTCGGATCGGGCAGTTCGACACCTACCGACGGCACGCGCTCCAGGTGCGGGCCGGGTCCTTCATGGCGTCGCATCCCCTCGTGAACCGCGGTCAGAATGTGGCGATCGGGTTGACTGGGCTGCCGGACGTACCGGCGAAGCGGACCGGCGCGACTGCGAGGTGGAAGTCCCACTGGCCGAGCTCGGCAGCCGTCGTCGCGCACGCTTCCAGGTCGCAGTTGTCGAGCATCCACAGACCCATCGCGACGAGGCTCACGGCGTGAACCGGCATCAACACGTCTTCGTACCCCGACGGCTGAACGTCCTGGGGGGTGTCAGCGCCGATCAGCGCGACCTCCCGTTCATGCAGCCACGGCAGGCAGGACGCGTGCCAGCCGGCTTGCGTGAAACCGCTGGACTCACCGGCCTCGTGCCGGACGCGGCCGTAGCCGGTCCGCAGGAGTACCGCGTCGCCGGGTCGCACCCGCACACCCTGGCGACGCTCGGCCTCTTCGAGATCGTCGGGAAACACACCCTGCCCCGGTTCCAACCATGGCACATCGCGGACCCTCGCAATGTCCAGCAGGACACCACGCGTGATGATCCCGTTCGCCGCCGCCGTGACGGCCGCCCACGCCGATCCCGTTGTGGCGTCGACCAGCGAGTGCGACCGCCCGTTGTACATCGTGCCGTCCCAGAAGATGTGGCACGGCGAGTCGACGTGGGTGAGGGTGTTGCCGTGGAACGTGACGCCGAGCCGCTCGGACGAAAAGCCCCAGCGCCGGTCGTTGCGGAATCCGGGCACCGGCATGTCCTCGGCACCCGGCATGTCGGCGGCGCACGGGCACGTCGTCGTCGACCGCTCCATGTCTTCCGGTACGGCAACCTCCCATGCGCACGACACGCTCCTGCCGTGGCGCACGGCCCGCGCCGCCGCCAGCCGGACGTCGTCGGTGATGTGGTTGAGAGTGCCGAGCTCGTCGTCGTCGCCCCACCGTCCCCAGTTCGACAGCGTGTTGAAGTACCCGAGCACGTCGTCCTGTGTGGGCGTCGGTCGCTCTGCCGTCATCCCAGCATCGGCTCCTCCGGTCACGCGGTTCGAGGCACCGAAGGCGAGGTATCCCGCCCTCTCCTTTGACATGCCAAGGCCCGCTGAGCGGGCATGATACAAGATCAGCGGGCTGGTTGCGTCCACGGAGGTGGTGCATGAGTGGTGGCCCCGCAAACCGACGTCGATCCACCGCCGCCAGGTCCGCGCCGCCGGGCCGGATCGCGTCGACGAGCGCGGCCAGCAGCGATCGCGGGTCGGCCACGTACGTGACCACGCCGTGGCAGCAGGCCGCGTCGAAGTCGCCGCCGAGCAGGTCGGCGGCCTGCTCGCCGGTGCCCGCCATGAGCGTGACCTGTTTGCGGACGCGCTCGGGTTCGGCGGCCAGCCGGGTCTCGGCCTGCTGAAGCATCCGCGGGTCTGGGTCGAGCACGGTGACGTGGTGACCGGCTCGGCCGATCCCCGCTCCTGGCCCGGGGGCCGATGACCTGAAGCGCAGCGCGGGAGCACAAGGCTTATCTCCCGCCTGCTGACCGCCCTCGGGCACACGCCGATGGCCGCCACTCGGGCGGTGGATCTGCTGTCTTGGGTCAAGGGCCGGTTTCTGCACCGTGTCCACCACGATCTGCGCGGCCGATTCAGGGCACCGCAGGTCAGGGGATACTCCGGTGGAAATTTCCTCATCGCTACCGGGGCCCCGAGCAGTGATCGGGTCGCCCGCACCCACACGTTGCGGTCTCGGCTTGCGCCTCAACTATTCGGTGTTGCTAGGTACCGGTAGTCGGTGTTACTTTGTACCGGTAGTTAGCGACACCGAGTAGCTGAAAGGGGGGTGTTCCATGGGCAAGCAGCTGACGGAGATGCTCAAGGGAACGCTGGAAGGCATCGTCCTGGCGATCCTGTCCGGCCGGCCCGCCTACGGCTACGAGATCACGGCCTGGCTGCGCGAGCAGGGCTTCTCCGACATCGCCGAGGGCACCATCTACGCACTGCTGGTCAGGATCGAGCAGCGCGGCCTCGTCGACGTGGAGAAGGTCCCGTCCGAGAAGGGGCCGCCGCGCAAGGTGTACTCCCTCGACGCTCAGGGACGGGAGTACCTCGAAGAGTTCTGGAGAACCTGGAGCTTCCTCACCGAGAGGCTCGAACAGCTCCGCAAAGGAGGCAATCAGCCATGACCACAGGGTCGAACGAATCGAAGAGCCGCTACCTGCAGTACCTGGAGATCGTCACCGGGCCGCTGGAGGACAAACGGCGCTACCGGCAATACAAGGCGCGCATCAAGCGGCTTCCCCGGAACTACCGCACGGCGGCCGAGGCGCTGGAGCGATACCTGATGCTCCTCGGGCCGGCGGACGGCGCCGGCGCGATGGCGATGTACGAAGACCTTGCCGATCTGTTCGAACACAGCGTGGCCGACGGCACCCCGATCCGCGGCATCTTCGGCGAAGACCCCGTGGAGTTCGTGGAGGCGTTCGTGGCCAACTACCCGGTCGGACAGTGGAGAGCCCGGGAGCGGAACCGCTTCACCAGCGCCATCGAACGCGCCGCCGGCGAAGACGCCACAAGACAAGACAGGACAGTGTGATGACGACACAGCAAGCCCCGGCGATCCAGGTGCACGGCCTGGAAAAGTCGTACAAGGAGCTGCGGGTGCTGCGCGGCGTGGACTTCACCGTGGCGCGGGGCAGCATCTTCGCCCTGCTCGGCTCCAACGGAGCGGGCAAGACCACGGCCGTGAAAATCCTGTCCACGCTGCTCAAGCCCGACGCGGGAACGGTCCGCGTCAACGGCTTCGACGTCGCCACGCAGGCCCCGGACGTGCGCGAGTCCATCAGCCTCACCGGACAGTTCGCCGCCGTCGACGAGATCCTCAGCGGGCGGGAGAACCTCGTACTGGTCGCCCGGCTACGCCATCTCAAGAATCCAGGCAAGATCGCCGATGACCTGCTCGCCCGTTTCTCGCTGACCGACGCGGCAGCGCGGAAGGTGTCGACGTACTCGGGCGGTATGCGCCGCCGCCTCGACATCGCGATGAGCCTCATCGGCAACCCGCCGATCATCTTCCTCGACGAGCCGACGACCGGGCTCGACCCCCAAGCGCGTATCGAGGTGTGGCAAGCCGTCAGGGAACTCGCCGCCCAGGGCACGACGGTGCTGCTCACCACCCAGTATCTGGACGAGGCCGAACAACTCGCCGACCGGATCGCCATCCTCCACGAGGGCCGGATCATCGTCGACGGCACCCTGTCCGAGCTCAAACGGCTGCTCCCGCCCGCCAAGGTCGAATACGTCGAGAAGCAGCCGACCCTGGAGGACGTCTTCCTCGCGCTCGTCGGCCCGGGCGGCAACAACGGCGACGCCCGCCATGACCACAACGTCGGCATCGACGCGTAAGGAACCACGATGACCAAGCACTTCTTCGGCGACACCGCCGTCCTGCTGGGACGATCCCTGCGCCACATCGCGCGCAGCCCGGACACCATCATCACGACCGCGGTCATGCCGATCGCCATGATGCTGATGTTCGTCTACGTGTTCGGCGGCGCGATCAACACCGGGTCGGATTCGTATGTGACCTACCTGCTGCCCGGCATTCTGCTCATCACGGTCGCCTCGGGCATCGCCTACACCGCGTACCGGCTGTTCATGGATATGAAGGGCGGCATCTTCGAGCGATTCCAGTCCATGCCGACCGCGCGGTCGTCGGTGCTGTGGGCGCACGTGCTGACCTCGCTGGTCGCCAATATGATCTCGCTCGTGGTCGTCGTGCTCGTCGCCCTGCTCATGGGCTTCCGCTCGGCGGCGGGGGTGTCGGCGTGGCTCGCGGTTGCCGGCATCCTGATCCTGTTCACCCTGGCGTTGACGTGGATCGCCGTCATCCCCGGCCTGTCCGCGAAGACCATGGAAGGCGCGAGCGCGTTCTCCTACCCGCTCATCTTCCTGCCGTTCCTCAGCTCGGCGTTCGTGCCCACCGACACCATGCCCGGCCCGCTGCGCGCCTTCGCCGAGCACCAGCCGGTGACGTCCATCGTCAACGCCATCCGCGCCCTGTTCACCCGGCAGCCGGTCGACACCGACATCTGGATCGCCCTGGCCTGGTGTGCCGGCATCCTCATCGTCGCGTACGCCTTCGCCATGAACACCTACCGCCGCAAGATCTCCTAGGCCGTATCGGTCAAGTCTGTCTTGATCCCGATGAACGTGACGGACAGGCAGATCACGGCGCGGTCGCCCTGAACAAGAACAGCACTTCCTCGGCTTATCTCCGCTGCCGGGCGGCGGCTTCCAGGAGATCTGCGTGAGATGAGCACCGCGCTGTGAGCGGACCACCCGGAACACGCGCGGCAGCCGCTGACCCTTGCCGGTGCGAGTGACGAACGGCCTCCACCGCGGGAGGTCGATCCCCCACCGGGTACTGAGATCGCCCCGATGTCGTGGACCGGAGCGACCCGCACGGCCGCCGACACGGATCGGCATACCCGCCAGAGCATGTGGCTCGCTGCCATTCCCCGCAACGCACCCTTCGAGCTCCACACAACACGTCCTATCGCGAGACAAGGAAGATCATGACTGAATCCCTGCACACCGTCACGACGATGCCGACGGCGCGTCAGCCCGGCTGTCCCTTCGACCCGCCGGCAGAGCTGATCCAGGCCCGCGAGCACGGCCCGATCAGCCGCTTCCCCTTCCCCGACGGACACCAGGGCTGGCTGATCACCGGCTACGACCTGGTCCGGTCGGTCCTGGCCGACCCGCGGTTCAGCTCGCGCAAGGAACTCATGCGCCACCACCCGCTGGTCGACTACGGCGAGATCGAGGTCCCCCCGGCGCCGCCCGGCGAGTTCCTGCTGATGGACGAGCCGCAGCACAGCCGCTACCGCAAACCGCTGGTGGGCAGGTTCACCGTACGGCGGATGCGGCTGCTCACCGAGCGCGTCGAGCAGATCACCGCCGAGCACCTGGACGCCATGGAGAAGGCCGGACCGCCGGTGGACCTGGTGACCGCGTTCGCCAAGCCCATCCCCTCCATCGTGATCTGCGAGCTGCTGGGCGTGCCGTACGAGGACCGGGGCTCCTTCCAGGAGCACATCGACAAGTTTCTCGGCGGGGAGGCCGGCGACGAGGAACTGATCGCGGCCTACACCGCGACCCAGCAGTACCTCGCGCAGCTGGTGGCCGCCAAGCGCGCGCACCCCACCAATGACGTGCTCAGCGACCTGCTCGACAGCGACCTGACCGATGAGGAGCTGCGGGGGATCGCCCTGATCCTGCTGTCGGCCGGGTTCGACACCACCGCGAACACGCTGGCGCTGGGCACCTTCGCCCTGCTGCGCAACCCGGCGCAGCTGGCCGCGCTGCGCGCCGAGCCCGCGCTCATCGACCGGGCCGTGGAGGAGCTGCTGCGGTATCTGAGCGTCGCCAAGCAGTTCCATAGGGTCGCGCTGGAGGACGTCGAGCTGGGCGGCCACACCATCGAGGCCGGCACCACGGTCATCCTGTCCCTCAACATCGCCAACCGCGACCCCGAGCGCTTCCCCGACCCCCACACGCTCGACCTGCGCAGGCAGGACGGCGGCCACCTGGCCTTCGGCCACGGCATCCACCAGTGCCTGGGCCAGCAGCTGGCCCGCGTCGAGATGCGGGTCGCGCTCCCCGCGCTGCTCAACCGCTTCCCCACGCTGCGCCTGGCCGTACCCGCCGAGGAGGTCGCCCTGCGCCCGGAGACCGCCGACATCTACGGGGTCAAGAGCCTCCCGGTCACCTGGGACGCGTGACCGCGAGCCGGTGACGACGTTCGGCATCGACGGGCGGCTGATTTCCGGGGCGAGTCCCGAGAGTGATGCCTGACGGTCATCGGGGCCGGGCGCGCGTGATCAGGGTTGGCCGGTGTCCAGGCCGTCGTCGTTCACTTGATCTTCTTGACGGGCATGATGGCGGCGGCGGCCGCGAGCGCGGCCAGCAGCGAGAGCACCCAGACCACGCCGTAGCCGCCGGTCAGGGCCACGAGCTGGCCGGCGACGACGGGGCCGATCGCCTGGCCGAAGCTGAAGCTCATGCTGCCCAGGCCGAGATCACGGCCCGCGGCCTGCTTGTCGGGCAGCACGTCGATCAGCAGGGCCCGGTCCACCGCCAGGTAGCAACCGGCGGCCAGGCCGGCGAGGACGTTCTGGATGAACAGGGCCGCCAGCGTCGGCCACAGCAGCGGCACCAGCATGGAGACGGCGAACAGCGCCGAGGCGTGGAAGACGAAGGGCTTGCGGCGCCCGATGCGGTCGGACAGCCTGCCGGTGACGAGCATCGCGATGAGGGTGCCCGGCAGGACGGCCAGGGACATGAGCGGGATGAGCCGGGTGGCCTCGGCGGCGCTGAGGGCGGGCTGGATGTAGCTCTGCATCATGTAGAGGCTGAAGGCGTTGGAGGCGCCGTAACTGAACATCATCGTCACCGACGCGACCCAGACCCAGCGGAAGTCGGCCGAGCGCAGCGGGATGACGTACGACTTCAGCAGGGCGATCCAGTTGGCCGCGGGGACCTGCAGGTCGGTGGAAGAGCGGTCGCGGGCGACCAGCACGAACAGCAGGCCGGTGACGGCCAGGGCCAGGGCGAAGGGGTAATAGCTGTCCAGGCCCATGGCGCCGAACAGGGTGCCGGCGGCGACCGAGCCGAGCAGCGCGCCGAACAGGGTGCCGATGCCGGACAGGGCGGAGACGGTACCGAGTTTGTTATGGGGGATCCGGTCGGGCACGGTGGTGCCCAGAGCCCCTTGGGCCGCGTTGATCGCGAGCTGGGCGAGGGCCCAGGTGGCGATCAGCAGGCCGATGCCGGCCGAGTACCGGGCCCCGATCACCAGGGCGGCGCCGAGGACAGCCCCACCGGCGATCCACGGGGCGCGCCGGCCCCAGCGCGAGCGGGTGCGGTCCGACAGCAGCCCGGCGACGGACTGGACGAACATGGTGGCGACGGAGCCGACGGCGGTGACGATCGACAGGCTGCTCGCCCGGGCGGCCTCGTAGGAGGCGAGCAGGCCGAGCTGGTGCTGCTGCTGCGCGGTGGCGGTGGCGGTGCCCGCCTCGATCTGTGCCTTGAGGTTGGTCAGGTGCTGCAGGTTCGCGGTGGCGTCCGGCCCGGTGAACCAGTTGGCGAACTCGATGTCCTGCACCTGCAAGGGCAGGATGACGGCGCCGACGCCGCCGTAGACCGCCGTGATGCCCGCCATCGCCAGGATGTAGACGAGCAGGTAGCGGCGGAAGGGCGGCCCGCCGAGGTAGGTCATCGAGGTGCCCGGCACCGAGGGTTCGGCGAGGTGGGGCTGGACGGGTTGCGCGGTGGTCATGGCAGTGGCTCCTCACGAGAGCGCGGTGGGGGGTGCGGAAGGTGGGGGAGCATCGGCGTCCTCACCTCCCGGGTGGATCGGTCGAGGCGGCCTCAGGTCTTCTGTGTCCACGTCCGCTGATGGCGGCCCGCGGTCAGCGGTCTCCCGCAGGCCAGGCGGCGAAGGTACGGCAATCGCTCATCAACGGCTCGTCGCCGCGCTGCGGAACGTGCAGGCGCCCCCGGTCACCGTGCGGCGGGTGCCATCGGGCAGGACGACGTCTGCTTCGATGCCCTCCGGAACGACGATCTCGACGTCGAAACCCGCGTCCTGACGGCGCCAGCCGCACTCGACGCGGCCGTGCGGCGTGTCCAGGGCGCCGCGGGCCCAGTCGAGACCCGGGCCGGGGGTGGGCCGCAGCAGGACTCGGGCGTAGCCGGGCTCGGCGGGCCGGATGCCGGCGACCGTTTTGTAGAGCCAGTCGACGACCGCGCCGAGCGCGTAGTGGTTGAAGCTGGTCATCTCGCCCGGGTTGACGGTGCCGTCGGGCAGCAGGGAATCCCAGCGTTCCCACACCGTGGTGGCGTCCATGGTGACGGCGTACAGCCAGGACGGGCACTGCTCCTGGAGCAGGAGCCGGTAGGCGTCGTCGATGTGCCCGGTCTCCGCCAGTGCCCAGGTGACGTAGGGCGTTCCGGCGAAGCCGGTGGCGACCCGGTAGCCGCCCTCCTCCACCAGGGCCGCGAGCCGGTCTCCGGCGGCCTGGCGCAGCTCACCGTCGAGCAGCCCGAAGCGGATGGCCAGCGCGTATACCGTCTGCGCGTCGGAGTGGACGGTGCCGTCGTCGTGCACGTAGTGCTTGAGAAAGGCCTCGCGGGTGCGGTCGGCCAGGTCTCGCCAGCGGCGGGCGTCGTGGGATTTACCCAGGATGTGGGCTGCGTCGGCGGCGAAGGAGGCGCTGCGATACAGGCAGGCCGTCGCGACGACTCCGGAGTCCGCCTTCGCCTGGTGGGGCCGGTCGGGCGGCGCGGCCGGGTCGAGCCAGTCGCCGAACTGGAAACCCTGGTCCCACAGGCCCGACGGGGAGAGCCTGGCTTCCGCCCCCTCCAGGTGCCGGACCATGGCGGGGTAGTACGCGGCCAGCCGGTCCCGGTCGCCGTAGGCCCACCACAGGCTTTCCGGCACCCAGACGGCGGCATCCCCCCAGATCGCGGTCGGCCCGAGCATGGGTTCGGTCTTCGCGCGGACCTCGGCGGGCGCGAACTTCAGCACGTTGGGCACCACGAACGGGACGTAGCCGGAGTGCCCGGTCTCCACCGCGAGGTCGAGCAGCCAGCCGTGCAGGACGTCGGCGCAGTCGAACTGGTAGCAGGCGGCCGGCGCGTAGACGGCGATGTCGCCGGTCCAGCCGAGGCGCTCGTCGCGTTGCGGGCAGTCGGTGGGCAGGTCGAGGAAGTTGCCCTTCTGCCCCCAGACGGAGTTCTCCACCAGCCGGTTGACCAGCGGGTTGGAGCACTCGAACGTGCCGGTGCGGCGCATGTCGGAATGCACGACGACGGCCTCCAGGTCGGCTGCGGCCAGGTCGCCGGGAAAACCGGAGACCTCGGCGTAGCGGAAGCCGTGGAAGGTCAGCGTGGGCTCGAAGACGTCCGCGCCGCCGGACAGCACGAACGTGTCGGTGGCGCGGGCACCGCGCAGCGGTCGCGTGGCCGGCTCCCCATGCTCGAGAACTTCGGCGTGCCGGACGGTGATCTCGGTCCCGGCCGGGCCACTGGCCCGCAGCCGGATCCAGCCGACGAGGTTCTGCCCGAAGTCGACCAGGGTCTTCCCGCTCGGCGATGACCAGATGCGTACCGGTTGCAGCCTCTCGTGCCGGGTGATGGCCGGCTTCGTCTGCGCCACCAGCGTCGAACGGTCGAAATCGATGACGCGGACGGGCAACTGCTCGCCGACCGGCGGGCGGGCATCGATCCGTACCCCGTCGTACAGGCTGTTCTCGACGACCTGCGAGCGTCGCGCGCTCCACTGCGGTCCGGTCACCAGCACCTGGGTGGCACCGTCCCGGTAGGTCACCACCAGCTCTCCGACGAAGCCGATCGAAGGGCCGTAGTCCAGGTTCAGGCCGAGGAAGCCGAGGCCGCCGCGCCACCAGCCGTTGCCGAGCAGCACCTCGACATCGACGGTGTCGGCCATGAGGCGGGTGACGTCGTATTCCTGCACCTGCAGCCGCCACTCGTAGGCGCTCCAGCCGGGGGCGAGGACGGCGTCGCTCACGACGCGCCCGCCGACGCGTGCCTCGTACGCGCCGTGGGCCGTCGCCCGGAAGACGGCCCGCACGACCTGAGAGGTCGGCTGGGCGAGCACCAGCCGGGTACCGAGCACGAGGGCCGTGCCGCGTCCCGCATCGGCGTTGATCATGAAGGCGTGGTCGAGCACGCTGGTGTTTCCTTTCGTTGCGCGCGGCGCGCTACGCCGCGTCGAGTACCGCTTTGAGCGCGGAGACGATCTGCGGGACGTTGCTTGCGGCCTGCATGCGGTTGGTGAGGTAGCCGAAGCCGACGCGGTAGCCGGGATCGGCGAATCCGGCCTGGCCGCCCGCCCCGTCGTGGCCGAACGACGCGTCGGAGAGCCACCCAAGGGCCTCGGACGACAACTGCACGCCGGCGCCCCAACGGTGGAACGGCCCGGGGCTGCCCGCGTCCATGAGGCCGGGCCCGCTGCTGCGCTCACGGGTGAGCAGGGCGGCGCCGTGCTCGGACAGCACACGCCGCCCACGCGTGGGGGTCACCGCCGAGGACCAGGTCCGCGCGAGCGCGGACGCCGTCCCCAGGCCGCCGCCACTCACCAGGCCGGCCTTCTGCACCCGCGGATCGTTGAAGCCGCCGTCCTCCGTGATGAACCCCATCGGAAAGGCGCCGCCGGTCGTGAGGAACCGCCTGCCGGCCTCGTCGGTCAGCATCTCCGCCAGCATGCGGCTCTGCGCCTCGTACGCCGGCGAGGGGGAGAGACGCGCGACCCGGGCGATCTCGGCGTCCGTCGCCCGCAACGTCACATCGACCGGAGGGCCCGAGATCAACTCCTGGAACAGCTCGGGGAGCTCCCGCCCGGTCGCCCGCACCACCACCTCACGAACCAGCGGGCCCCAGGTGATCGCGTGGTACATGTGGGTTTCGCCGGGCGTCCACCGAGGCTTCTGCGCGGCCAGCAGGGCCGCGAACCAGTGGCTGTCCAGCACCTCGTCCAGCTCGAGATCCACGTCAGGCGCGATCAGGCCGGCGCGGTGCGCCAGCAGATCCCCGACCGTGAGCGTGTCCTTGCCGTGCGCGCCGAACTCCGGCCAGTACCGCGCCACCGGCGCTTCCAGGTCGATCCTGCCCCGCTCCGCCAGGCAGGCGACGACCAGGGCCGCCAGCCCCTTCGTCGACGAGAACAACACGGCCATCGTCCGCTCGTCCCACGCCCGGCCGCTGCGGGCGTCGGCGGTGCCGCGCCACACGTTGACCACCTCGACGCCGTCATGCCACACCGACAGCGCCGCACCACCCGCCTCCGGCTCGGTCACCGTCTCGGCGAAGGCCGCCGCCACCGGCTCGAACCGCGCGTCGAAGGTACCCCTGACCTCACTCACTGGATGCCTTCCTGGCGCAGGCGGGCGGCCATGCGGTCGAGGGTGGCGTGCGCGATGTCGAGACCGACGAGGTTGAGGTGGCCGTGCAGTACTCCGGGCGAGGTGACCTGCTCGACCTCCACGCCGGCGGCGCGGAGCTGATCGGCGAAGAGTTCACCGCTGCCGCGCAGGCTGTCGAACTCGTCGTTGTCGATGTAGGTGGGCGGGAAGCCGCGCAGGTCCCCGGCGTGGCCCGGGAACGCGTACGGCGAGGCCGTCTCGACCGCGGCGCCGCCCAGGTAGATGGCGAACACCTGCTCCATGAGATGGTCGGGGAAGCTCAGCCCGGCGGGCAGCTTGGCCAGGGCGGCGGCCAGCTCGGCCGAGGGCTCGGGCAGCGGAGCGTGCACCAGCGGGTAGAGCAGCAGCGCCTGCCAGGGTGTCTCGCCTTCGTCACGCAGCCGCAGCGCCGCTCCGGCGGCCAGGTTCCCGCCGGCGCTGGCTCCTCCGAGCGCGACGCGGGCCGCGTCGACGCCGAGCTCCGCGGCGTGCTCCCGCACCCAGCGGTAGGCCGTCACGACGTCGTCCACGGGGGCGGGGAAGTGCACCTCCTCGTTGCACAGGCGGTACTCGACGGAGACGACGACCGCGTCCGCCCGGCCGGCGACGCCCCGGCCGGTCTCGTGGGCCTCCGGCATGTCCAGGTCGCCGCCGACCCAGGCGCCGCCGTGCAGCCACACCAGGGCCGGCCGATCGTCCACGCTGCCCATCGGGCGGTAGATCCGCAGCCGGAGCGGGCCTCCGGGCCCCTCGATCTCGCGATCCTCGATCTTCAGGTCCCACGTCTCGGGCGGGCCGAAGGGCACGCCCAGCGTCTCGAACGCCTCCATGCCGAGCTCCTTCGCGGCGAAGTGCTGGAGCCGGACGGCGAGATCCGGGTGGAACTCGTGGTTGTGGACGGTGCTCATGGCGATCCCTTCCGGACGTGCTTCAGCGAGCCTGCGCGGCGGCGGCGAGTGCGGTGATGGCTTCCGCGGTGAGCCCGAGGACGGGCCCGGTGAACTTGGCGAGCGGGATCTGGGCGACGGCGGACAGCACCAGGGGGTCGACGTCGTCGAGCTTGACGGCGCCGGGGTGCGCGGTGAGCCGTTCCCTGAGCAGCTTGCCGCCGACCGGATGGTCGAGCCATTCACCGAGCGAGGACGCGCCGGTCAGCTCGTCGGCGATGCCGTCGCCCGGCGTGGACAGCTCGCCCCGCAGCCGGATGTCACGGGAGGAAGCGCCCACCTCGACGGTGAACGTACCGGGGTCGATGCGCCAGCCGCCCCGCTTGGTGGAGTACCAGGCCAGGTCGCGGCCGGTGAGCCGGAACTCCGCCCGCGCCGAGGCGCCGGGCTCCAGCGCCAGTTTGGCGAAGCCGCGCAGCTCGTGCCGGGGCCGGGTGGGGTGCGGCTCGTCGAAGGCGACGTAGAGTTGGACGACCTCCTCGCCGTGGCGGGAGCCGGTGTTGGTGACGGTGGCGCGGATCGTCCAGGCGTTCTCGCCGGTCTGCTCCACCTGCAGGTCGCCGTAGGAGAAGGTCGTGTAGCTTAGCCCGTGACCGAACGGGTAGGCCACCGGCACATCGAGCGTGTCGTAGTACCGGTAGCCGACGTAGCGGCCCTCGCCGTGCACCGTGTGGCCGTCCTGTCCGGGGAAGTGCAGGTACGAGGGCACGTCCTGGAGCCGGAGCGGGATCGACTCGGTCAGCTTGCCCGACGGGCTGTGGGCGCCGAACAGCAGGTCGGCCAGTGCGGCACCGCCGGCCTGGCCGCCGAGCCAGCCTTCCAGCACGGCCTGCGCGTCGTCCTGCCATTCGCTGACCGAGACCACCGCGCCGTTGGCCAGCACGACCGCGACCTTGCGGCAGGCGGCGGCCACCGAGCGCAGCAGCTCCACCTGGCAGCGGGGCAGGTCGATGTCGGTGCGGTCCTGTCCCTCGGTCTCCGACTCCTCCGGAAGACCCAGGAAGAGCAGCACGACGTCCGCCTCGGCGGCGTGGGCCACGGCCTCCTCCGCCAGCCGGGCATCCGGCGGGCCGGTCAGGGCGAAGCCGGGGGAGAAGGTCAGCTCCAGCTCCGGGCCGGCCGCCCGCCGCAGCGCGTCCCAGGCGTTGTCCAGCCGGGTGGGCGTCACGCGGGAGCTGCCGTGGCCCTGGTAGCGCGGGGTACGGGCGAACTCGCCGACGACCGCGACCTTGAGCCGCGCCGCCGGGTCGATGGGCAGCAGGCCGTCGTCGTTCTTCAGCAGGATCGCGCCCGCGCGGGCCGCCTCGCGGGCCAGCTCGTGGTGGGCGTCGACGTCCCAGTCGTCGAAGCGCCGCGCGCGGTCCACGCGTTCCTGCAGCCGGAGTACGCGCGCGGCGGCGGCGGTGACGGCCGCCCGGTCCAGGCGGCCTTCCTCGACCGCCGCCGTCACCTGGCGGTCGGTGCCGTCCGGCGGCATCTGCAGATCGAGACCGGCCGCGAGCGCGGCGACCCGGTCGTTGACCGCGCCCCAGTCGGACATCACCAGGCCGTCGAAGCCCCACTCCTGCCGCAGCACCTGCGTCAGCAGCCACCGGTTCTCGCTCGCGTACACGCCGTTGATCCGGTTGTAGGCGGCCATCACCGTGTACGGCCGGGTCTCGCGCACGATGTGCTCGAAGGCGGGCAGGTACAGCTCGCGCAGCGTGCGTTCGTCGACGTCCGCGCTGACGCGCATCCGGTCGGTCTCCTGGTTGTTCACGGCGAAGTGCTTGACGCAGGCGCCGATGCCCAGGGATTGGACGCCGTCCACCAGGGCGGCCCCCATGACGGCGCTGACGTGCGGATCCTCGGAGAAGTACTCGAAGTTGCGTCCGCACAGCGGGCTGCGCTTGATGTTGATCCCGGGACCCAGGACCACGTCCACACCGAGGGCCGAGGCCTCCCGGGCCACGGCGGCGCCGATGCGGCGGACCAGCTCGGGATCCCAGGTCGATCCGGACGTGACGGCGGGCGGGAAGCAGGTGGCGGGCACGCTGGCGGACAGCAGCGACCCGTCCTGCGGGCGCCGCAGCCCGTGCGGGCCGTCCGACAGGCGCAGCGCCCGGACGACGTCGCGGACCGCCTTGGTGGTCCAGGCCGTGCCGCCCGAGGTGAGGGAGGCCTGTTCGGCGAGGCTGAGGTTCGCGAGCTGGTCAGACGTCATGTCGATTCCCTTCGGTGAGGTGCCGGCCGTCACGCCCACTCCGCCGCCTGCGATTCGATGGCGGTGTGCCGCTCGTGGTCACCCAGCAGGTCGCGGTCCATCCCGTTGACGAGCAGGCAGAACGACAGGCCGGTCGCCGGGTCCGCCCAGGCGGACTGCCCGCCCGCCCCGCCGTGGCCGAACGCGCGAGGCGATACCCGGCCGCCGAACGGCCGGAGCGGCACCTCGATGCCGAGCGAGGGGATCTTCAGCGCCGCGCCGTCGTCGGGTCCGGCGATGATCAGGCCGATGCTCCGGTTGGCGCCGGCTCCCATGCGGATGGGGTCGGGGAAGGTGTTGCGGATCTCGCCCGTGGCCGTCGCCAGCACGTCCGGCCGCCACAGCCCCGCGGTGTTGCGCAGCAGTTCCTGGTAGAACAGGGCCACACTGGCCGCGTCGGAGAACGCGTTGGCGCCCGGCACGCCCACCGCCACCAGCTCCGGGTCGTTGGCGACGGCCAGCGTCCCCGCCGAGTCGGCGTCCAGGGCGGTCTCATCGACCGGTTGGCCGAACAGCGCCTCCAGCACCTCCACCGAGCGGGTCCCGGTCGCGGTGACCCGCTTGAGGTCCTTCTGCCGGTCCACCGGCACGCCCAGCTCCAGCCGGTCCAGGCCCAGCGGGTCGAGCACCCGGGCGCGCAGCGCCTGCCGGTAGTCCCGGCCGGTCACCCGGTGGGCCACCTCCGTCAGCACCCAGTGGGCCGAGGTGGCGTGGTATTCGTAGCGACTCCCGGGCGGCCATTCCAGCCGCCACCCTTCCATCTCGGCGGCCCGCTCCTCGCGGGCGGCGATGGCGTCGCGGGAGATGGCGGCGGTCGGGAAGCCGCAGGTGTGCAGCAGCACCTGTTCGAGGGTGACCACGTCCTTGCCGTGCGCGCCGAACCCGGGCCACACCTCGGCCACCCGGGTCTCCAGGCCGATCAGGCCCTCACCGAGCAGCTGCCACACCAGCGAGGCCACGATCGGCTTGGTGGCCGAGAACAGGCAGAACCGGTCGCCGTCACGGGCGTCACCGAACGACTCGAACGCCACGATCTCGCCGTGCCGGGCGACGGCGAACTGCACGGCCGGCCAGACGCCGTCATCGACCGCCTTCCGGATGTGGTCGCGCATCACCGTCAGAGGCCGGCTGGTCAAGCTCATCGGCTCACGTCTCCTCAATGGTTGCCGGGGGCGGCGGCCCGCACTGACAGGGCACGGCCGAGGGCTGCGCTTCACCGCTGTGCACCTGGAGGACTTGTACGCGCACGAGTCGCCAGTGCGAGTCGTCGACAACGCCAGGTCGACGCACCGCCGGGCCACGTACGGCGAACTCGGCGCGCAGTGGTGCCGCCGGACGACTGACCGGCGTGCACGGCCAGGTGACGCGTCGTGGGCGGCAGTGAAGACCTGCGCCGTCCAGCGGTGATACATGAAGGCCTCTCGTGACGAAGGAAGCATCAGACCGGGCGATCGGCACAGACGGCCGTACAGGTATACACATCATTACTTATACGTCTCAGTGCCTCTGGGGGAGCAACTTAACCGCTGGTGAGTCAGAGGACAAGAGGTTGTTGAAACGTTTTTAGGTACATTCCGGAAACGACCGCGATACATGCGGTCCGCGGGCATGACGTCCACCGGTGCTTGGGCGGGCAGTCTTCCAGCCGGACTCACCCGCCGACCACCCGTTCCCGGGAGGAGACCGGGCCCCGCGTTCAGTACGCCACAGAGCATGTCACCCGAGGCGACGGCAAAGGCCTCCCCGATCCTCACCGAGCCCGTACGCGTCAAGCCTCCCCGCCCGCCAACTCCCCGGCCACCCGGACGGCCGTCTCGCGCAGCCAGGCGTGGGCGGCGTCGTGGGTGTGCACCGGATGCCACCACATGTCCTCCCGCAGCGTCACCGCCTCGAACGGGCAGGGCAGCGCGCGCACCGGGGCCACGTCGCGCAGCAGGTCGGCCAGCCGCCGCTGGATCAGTGCCACCCGCCGGGTGCCGGCCACGAGGCTGGGCAGGAGCTGGAAGCTCTGCACGGACACCTCCACGTGCGGGTCCAGGCCGAGCATGGTGAGCTGGCGGGTGACGGGCGCGTCGAAGGGCCGCTGGTAGATCACCCAGGGCAGGCGGGCCAGGTCGTCCATGGTGATGCGCTCGCCCACCTCGGGATGGTCGTCGGCGACGATGCAGACCCACTCGTCGCGGTACAGCTCCACCGACGGCAGGTCGCTGATGACGCCGTGCGGCATGAGCATGCCGTCCACGCCGCTGAGCGCCGCATCGGCGTTCTCCACGATCTCGGGTGTCACGTGCCGGAAGTGCAGCCGGACGCCGGGCGCCTCCCCGTGCAGGACGCGGGCCAGCCGGACGCCGAAGACCGCGATGCCGTAGTCGGAGGAGAGCAGGGTGAACTCGTGCCGCTCGGTGGCCGGCTGGAAGTCGGCGCGGCTGGCGAACAGCCGCTCCAGCATCGCGGAGGCGTTGGCGGCCGGCGCGCGCAGGGCGGTGCCCAGCGGGGTCAGCTCGTAGCGGTTGCCCTGCCGCACCAGCAGCTCGTCGGAGAAGTGGTGGCGCAGCCGGGCCAGGGCGGCGCTCATCGCGGGCTGGCTCAGCCCGACGCGCAGGCCCGCCTTGGTGACGTTGCGCTCCTCCAGGAGGGCGCGCAGGGCGACGAGGAGGTTGAGGTCCAGGCTGGCGAGGTTCATGAAGCATCCATCCGGTGGATGGTAGCGATCCAGAGAATCGATTTCCCAGATCGCTTCGGATGGTTCAAGGTTAAGGGCACCGCACTCGGAGGAAACCTCGTGGAAACATCCCCGTCTCTCGCCGGTACGTTCGCGCTCGGCACCTTCTCATCCGGAACCGGCCCCGCCTTCCCCGGCCTGATCGTCGGCGACCAGGTCCTCGACCTCAGCCTTCACGCGTCCACCGTGCGCGGGCTGCTGGAGCGCTGGGACGACGTCCTGCCGCTGCTGCACGAGGCCGCGACGGCGGCGGCGGGGGAGTGGCGGCCGCTGGCGGAGCTGCGCGTGCACGCGCCCGTCGAGCCCCGGCAGATCTTCCAGTCCGGCGCCAACTACCGCACCCACGTCATCGACCTGGCCGTGGCGCACGAGCCCGCGGGCGGCCGGCCGGCCGAGCAGGTGCGGGCCGAGGTCGCGGCGATGATGGACCGGCGCGCGGCCGAGGACCAGCCGTACGTGTTCATCGGCCTGCCGTCCTCTGTCACCGGCCCGTACGACGACGTGGTCATCCCGTCGTGGTGCACGAAGCCGGACTGGGAGCTGGAACTGGCCGCGGTGATCGGCCGCCCGGCCTTCCGCGTCGGCCCCGAGGAGGCGCTCGGCCACGTCGCCGCGTACACCATCGCCAACGACGTCACCGCCCGCGAGCTGGTGTTCCGGCGTGACATGCCGGAGATCGGCGCCGACTGGCTCCGGGCCAAGAACGCGCCCACCTTCACCCCGCTCGGGCCGTACCTGGTCCCGGCGGCGTTCATCACCGACCCCGGCGATCTGCAGGTGACACTGCGGCTCAACGGCGAGGTCATGCAGGACGAGTCCACCAAGGACATGATCTTCGACGTCGCCCGGCTGGTCTCCTACGTCTCGCAGACCGTCGAGCTGCTTCCCGGCGACCTGGTGCTGACCGGCAGCCCGGCGGGCAACGGCCTGCACTGGGGACGGCTGCTGCGGGACGGCGACGTCATGGAGGGCACGATCACCGGCCTGGGCACGCAGCGGAACAGGTGCGTCGATGAACGTTGAGCAGGCCGTCGCCGAGGCCGCGGCGAAGTACTCCAACTGGGGCCGCTGGGGCGAGGACGACGTGCTGGGCACCGTCAACTTCATCGACGCCGCCAAGCGCCGGACGGCCGCCGCGCTGGTGCGGCGGGGTGAGACGTTCTCGCTGTCGCAGCGCTTCGACGCCGACGGCCCGCAGAAGGGCTGGCGGCGCCGCACCAACCCCGTCCACACCATGCTCGACACCGGCCTCGACGCCGTCCACGGCGACCAGGGCTTCCCGCACGGGATCGGCGGCGCCGACGACGTGATCGCCATGCCGCTGCAGTGCTCCACCCAGTGGGACGGCCTGGGCCACATCTTCGACCACGGCCGGGCGTGGAACGGCCGCCCCGCCGACAAGGTCGTCACCAGCGAGGGCGACCAGGTAACCGGCATCGAGCACCTCGCCGCCCCGGTGGCCGGGCGCGGCGTGCTGCTGGACGTCGGCAGGGTGATCGGCGACGGCGAGCTGCCGGACGGCTTCGCCATCACCGAGGAGCACCTGACGGCCACCGCCGAGGCGCACGGCGTCACGGTCGGCCGCGGCGACCTGCTGTGCGTGCGCACCGGCAGGCTCACCCGGGCCCGGCGCGAGGGCTGGGGCGACTACGCGGGCGGCCCCGCGCCCGGCCTGTCGTTCTGGACGGCCGGCTGGCTGCACCGCACCGAGATCGCCGCCATCGCCACCGACACGTGGGGCTTCGAAGTGCGTCCCAACGAGTTCGAGGACGCCTTCCAGCCACTCCATCAGGTCGTCATCCCACACCTCGGTCTGCTCATCGGCGAGATGTGGGACCTGGACGCCCTGGCCGCCGACTGCGCCGCCGACGGCGTGTACGAGTTCTTGCTCATCGCCGCGCCGCTGCCCGTCACCGGCGCGGTCGGATCCCCCGTCAACCCCCTCGCGATCAAATAGACCACCAAGTGAGGCCCGCATGCCGGCAGTAGAAAACGTCCTGATCGTCGGCGGCGGCACCGCCGGCTCGGCCCTGGCGATCCTGCTCGCCCGCGCCGGCGTCGCCGTGGACGTCGCGGAAATCGAGGCAGGCCCGGCCACGCTCGGCTCCGGCATCACGCTGCAGGGCAACGCGCTGCGGGTGCTGCGCGACCTCGGCGTGTGGAAGCAGGTGAGCGCGGCCGGGTTCGCGTTCGACTCGCTCGGGCTGCGCACGCCCGGCGGCGGCCTGCTCGCCGAGCTTCCCGACGCCCGCACCGGCGGCCCCGACCTGCCCGCCACACTCGGCATGAACCGCCCCGAGCTGACGGCCATCCTCATCAAGGCCGTCCGCGAGAACGGCGCCCGCCTGCGCTTCGACCTCACCGTGGACGCGCTCACGGACGCCGGCGAGGTGACCTTCTCCGACGGCACCACGGGCGCGTACGACCTGGTCGTCGGGGCGGACGGCATCCGCTCCAAGGTCCGCGGCCTGATCGGCGTCGACGTCGCCCCCGAGCCGACCGGCATGGGCATCTGGCGCCTGCACACCCGCCGTCCCAAGCAGGTGGAGCGCACCGACCTCGTCTACGGCGGCCCCTGCTTCATCGCCGGCTACTGCCCGACCGGCCCCGACACCATGTACGCCTACCTCGTCGAGCACGCCCGTCCCCGCGAGGCCGTCGGCGACAAGGTCGCGCACATGCGGGCCCTGGCCGAGGGCTACGGCGGGGTCTGGGACGAGATCCGCGAGGACATCACCGACCCGGCCCGCATCAACTACACCTGGTTCGAGTCGCTGCTGGTGGACCGGCCGTGGAACCGCGGCCGGACGGTGCTGATCGGTGACGCCGCGCACGCCTGCCCGCCCACCCTCGCCCAGGGCGCCGCCCAGTGCCTGGAGGACGCCGCCGTCCTGGCCGAGCTGCTGCTCGCCGCCGACCGGCTCGACCAGGGCCTGTTCGACGCGTTCATGGACCGCCGGTACGAGCGGGTCAAGGCCGTGGTCGAGGCGTCGGTGCAGCTGGCCCGCTGGCAGCTCGACGGGGTACGTGACGCGGACGTGCCCGGACTGATGGGGCGAATCGCCGGCATGGTGACGGAGCGCCCGTGATCACCGTCGACGTGCACGCGCACGTGCTGCTGCCCGCGATCGACCAGGCGGTGGCCGGGCACCCCGGCCACGCCGAGCACCGGGAGCTGGACGCCCGCCGCAACGGCCCGGACGCGCTCGCCGTGTCGGGCGCGATGATCGGCGAGCGGATCGGCCTGCTCACGCGGATCGCCGACCGCCTGGCGGCGATGGACGAGGCGGGCGTGGACGTGCAGATCGTCAGCCCATCGCCGTCCCACTACCACTACTGGGCCGACCCCGCCCTCGCGCTCGAGGTGTGCCGCCTGGCCGCCGAAGGCGTCGCCGAACATGTCGCGCGGGCCCCCGACCGGCTGCACGGGCTCGGCCTGGTCCCGCTCCAGCACCCCTCGCTGATGACCGGCGCTCTCGACGACGCGCTCGCCCTCGGCCTGAAGGGCGTGGAGATCTCCTCCCACGCCCCCGGCCGCGAGCTGTCCGACCCCGCTTACGAGCCGTTCTGGGCGCATGCCGCCGAGACGGGCGCGGTGGTGTTCCTGCACCCGTTCGGCTGCACGCTGGACGAGCGCCTGGACCGCCGGTACCTGTCCAACATCGTCGGCCAGCCGGTGGAGAACGCGGTCGCGCTGTCGCACCTGATCTTCGCCGGCGTGCTCGACCGGCATCCGGGGCTCCGGCTGCTGGCCGCGCACGGCGGCGGCTACCTGCCGTACTACCTGGGCCGGTCCGATCACGGCTGGCGGGTCAGACCCGACGCCCGCACCTGCGCCCGCGAGCCGAGCAGCTACCTGCGCGACCTGTACTTCGACTCCCTGACCCACGATCCGGCCGCGCTGCGCGAGCTGGTCCGGGTGGCCGGGCCGGAGCGCGTACTGCTCGGCTCCGACTTCCCCTTCGACATGGGCGAACCCGACCCCGTCGCCGCCCTGCGCGCGGCCGGGCTCGCGGACACCCCCATCCGCGGCGGCAACGCCGTACGGCTCTTCGACCTGAAGGACTGACCGATGAGACTCATCACCCACCTGCGGCACGTCGACCTGGCCGTGCCCGACTACGACAGGCAGCGCGACTTCTACTCCGGCGTCTGGGGCCTGACCGAGGTCGCCAACGACTCCGGCATCAGCTTCCTGGCCGCCGAAGGCTCACCCGAGCAGTACATCATCCGGCTGCGCAAGGCCGGGGAGAAGCGGCTCGACCTGGTCTCCTTCGGCGCCGCCACCCAGGAGGACGTGGACGCCCTGGCCGAGCGGCTGCGCGCCGCCGAGGTCCGGCTGATCTCCGAGCCCGGCAAGCTCGACACCCCGGGCGGCGGGTACGGCTTCCGCTTCTTCGACCTCGACGGCCGCACCGTCGAGGTCTCCGCCGACGTCGCCGTCCGCAAGCACCGCAGGCTGGAGGCCAAGGAGTCCGTCCCGGTGCGCCTGTCGCACGTGGTGCTCAACGCCCCCGACATCGACGCCACCCGCACCTGGTACGAGACCCACCTGGGCTTCGCGCTGTCGGACACCCTGGCCCACCCGCACATGGGCAAGGTCATGCACTTCATGCGCTGCAACCCCCAGCACCACAGCATGGCCATCGCCCGCGGCCCGCACGCCTCGCTGCACCACATCAGCTTCGAGCTGCGCGGCCTGGACGAGTACATGTACGGCACCGGCCGGCTGCTGCGCGCGGGCGTGCGCATGATCTGGGGACCGGGTCGCCACCTGGCCGGGGACAACACCTTCTCCTACTTCATGGACCCGCACGGCAACACCGTCGAGTACACCACCGAGCTGGAGGAACTGGACGAGGACGCCTGGCACCCGCACGTCTACGACTTCTCCCAGCCGGAGGTCACCGACCAGTGGGGCACCGCCAACCCGATGAACGAACTGGTCGCCAAGGAGTCGTTCAACGACGTCGACCGCGGCGTGTTCGTCGCCCCGCCGGTGTGATCATGCGGCTCGCCACCTTCATCCACCAGGGCAGGCGTGGCAGCGGCGTCGTCGATGGGGACGCCGTTCTGCCCTTCCCGCCCGGGACCGAACTGCTCGACGTGATCCGCGCCGGCGAGCTCCCGTCCGCGGGGGCGGCCGTCCCGCTGGCCGAGGTACGCCTGCTGCCCCCCGTCGAGCCGCCCTCGGTCCGCGACTACGTCACCTTCGAGGAGCACGTCGAGGGCGTGCGCAAGAGCGTGGACGGCCGCAGCGGCGTCCCCGACGCCTGGTACGACGCGCCCACCTTCTACTTCGGCAACCCGCACGCGATGGTCGGCGCGCACGACGACGTGCCGATCCCGCCCGGCTGCCACGCCTTCGACTTCGAGCTGGAGGTCGCCGCCGTCATCGGCAAGGAGGGCGCCGACCTCACCCCCGGGCAGGCCCGTGCCCACATCTACGGCTACACCATCTTCAACGACTGGTCCGCCCGCGACCTGCAGTCCCGGGAGATGCAGGTCGGCCTCGGCCCGTGCAAGGGCAAGGACACGGCCACCACCCTCGGCCCCTGGCTGGTCACCGCCGACGAGCTCGAACCGTACCGGGACGCCGACGGTTTCCTGCGCCTGGCGCTCACCGTCACGGTCAACGGCAAGGAGGTCGGCCGCGACCTGCTGTCCAACATGGGCTGGCCGTTCGAGGAGCTGGTCGCCTACGCCTCGCGTGGCACCCGGGTCCGTCCCGGTGACGTGCTCGGCTCCGGCACCTGCGGCAACGGCGGCTGCCTCGCCGAACTCTGGGGTCTGCGCGGCAGGCAGGACCCGCCCCCGCTGAAACCCGGCGACGTGGTCGAGATCACCGTCGAAGGCATCGGCTCCACCCGGAACACCGTCGTCGCGGGCGCGCAGCCGGTGCCGCTGCCCAAGGCCCGCCCCAGGTCCCGGCATCGTCCTTAGGAGACACACGGACCGCGTGCGCGGCAAGATCGTCGTGGTCACCGGCGCGGCGGGCGGCCAGGGCGCGGCAGCGGCCGCTGCCCTGGCCCGTGAAGGCGCCCACGCCATCGCCACCGACCTCACCGAACCCGCCCGCGACGGCGGCATCACCGGTCACCGCCTCGACGTCACCGACGCCGCCTCGTGGGCCGGCCTCGCCGCCCGGCCGCGCGAGACGTCGTCGCGGCGAACGGCTTGCCGGCGCGGTGGCTGCCGGACCCGCCACCCGGCATGGCGACGCAGTCCCAGCAGGATGCGCAGCTCCCGCTCACCGTGGATGCCGATGCCTGGCGGTCATCGGGGCCGGGTGCGCGTGATCAGGGCTGGTCGGTGCCCAGGCAGGTTCCGTTGGTCGTGGCCACCCGTCCCAGATAGCGCAGGCTCGGCTTCGGGGCGCGTTCGAAGGTTTCGCGGTCCACGGCGACCAGGCCGAACGTCATGGCGTGGCCCGCGTGCCATTCCCAGTTGTCCAGCAGCGTCCAGTGCAGGTAGCCCAGCACGTCGGTGCCGTCGGCGATGGCGTCGCGCAGGCTGGTGAGCGCCTCACGGATGTAGGTGACGCGGAGTTCGTCGTCGGCGGTGGCGATGCCGTTCTCGGTGACCAGGACGGGCACGCCGGTGAAGCCGGCCGCCAGGCGGACGGCCGCTCCCAGGGCCTGCGGGTAGTACTCCCAGCCGGTCTGGAAGGTGCGCTCGGTGCGGGCGGCCCTGAGGGGACCGTTCGGGCCGAAGACGATCCGGGTGTACGTTTGCACGCCGACGAAGTCGTCGTCTTTGGACAGCTCCAGGAACGGCTCCTGCAGCACGCGCAGCATCCCGGCGGTTTTCTGCTCGCCGCCCTCGCCTGCCTGGAAGTCCTGGATGGTGAGGGACCAGCCCACGCGGGCCCTCGGCTGGAGCTCCTTGACGGCGGTGCGGGCGCGGCGGTGCGCCTCGCAGAGGTTCGCGATGCCGTCCGGGGTGACGACCGGCAGGGCGACGGTGGCGGTGCCGGGCTCGCCGCCGACGCGGCGGGCGAACGCCTCGGCCGGGTCTTCCCGCACGTCTCCGACGGCCTCCTGCGGTCCGCCGTAGGCGAGGATGCCACTCGCGGCCAGCAGCGCGCCCACGTTGGGCTCGTTGAGGGTGACCCACCAGGTGACTTCGCCGGCGAAGTGGGCGACGACCCGGCGGCAGTAGCGTTCGAACAGCTCGGGCGCCTCGGGCTGGTTCCAGGCTCCGTCGCGGGCGAACCAGGCGGGCACGGTGAAGTGGTTGAGGGTGACGACCGGAGTGAGGCCGCGTTCGTGGCACGCGGCGGCCATGCGCAGGTAGTGGTCCAGCTCGGCGCGGGAGAAGCAGCCTTTCTCGGGCTCGACGCGCGACCATTCCACGCTGAAGCGGTAGGCGGTGAGCCCCGCGTCGGCCAGCAGGTCGATGTCCTCGTGATAACGGTGGTAGCTGTCGCAGGCGTCGCCGGACGGTTCGGCGAAGGTGCCGTTCGGTACGTGTTCCATCGCCCAGATGTCGCTGCCGGTGTTGTTGCCTTCGACCTGGTGTCCCGAGGTCGCGGCTCCCCACAGGAAGGAGTCGGGGAAGGCGGGCATGCGGTTCTCCATTCACTTGACCTTCTTGGCCGGGACGATCGCCACGGTCGCCACCAGCGCGACCAGGACCGCCATCACCCAGACCATGCTGTAACCGCCGGTCAGGCCGACGACCTGGCCGGCGAGGACGGGACCGATGGCCCCGCCGAGGCTGAAGCCCATGCCGCCCAGGCCGAGGTCACGCCCGGCGGCGCCGTGCCGGTCGGGCAGCACGTCGATCAGCAGGGCCCGGTCCACCGCCAGGTGGCAGCCGATAACCGGTCCAGGCCCAGCGGGTCGAGGACCCGGGCGCGCAGCGCCTGCCGGTAGTCCTGGCCGGTCACCCGGTGGGCCACCTCCGTCAGCACCCAGTGGGCCGAGGCGGCGTGGTATTCGCAGCGACTTCCGGGCGGCCATTCCAGCCGCCACCCCGCCATCTCGGCGGCCCGCTTGCCGCGGGAGGCGATGGCGGCGCCTCACCGCTGTGCGGCGGAGAACGACTGACGAAGCAGGCTTCAGATCAGACGTCGGGACGGATGCCGCACCAGAGATCACGGAACGTTACTTATACGTCTCAGTTGCCATGGAAGAGCAACCTAGCCGCTGGTGGGCCGGAGGGCAAGAGGTTGTTGAAACGTTTTTAAGCACATTGCGGAAACAGCCTCGATACATGCGTCCCGCGGGCATGACGCTCCGCCGATCTGATTCCGGCGGTCGCGCCGGCCGCGGCCGGCATGGCGGGGCCCGGTGCCGGCCTACCGGGCGCCAGGCGTGGAGTTCGTCATGCCGTGGAGGCGCAGCAGCGGATCATCGACGGTCGGGGCGCCCTCGCCGCGGGTGCCGTCGTGCCCGAACGAGGCTGGGCTGAGCCGGGTCAGCGCCTCGGAGGCGAGCCGCACGTCGGCGCCCCACCGGTGGAACGGGCCGTCGGCCTCCGTGCCGGCAGCGCCGGAGCCCTCGCTGCGCGGCGCGGTGGGCCGGCACGTCCGTGACGGGGATGCGGTCCTCGCCGTGAGCGGCGAACTTCGGCCGGACGGAGGCGACGGGGACGTCCAGGTCCAGCAGCAGCTCGCCGTCTCCTCGCCGTCTCCTCGTCGTCTCCTCGCCGTCGCGCCGCACCGAGAGCGCGGCGCCTCCGGCGACGGGATCCGCGATGTTCGCCGCGAACGCCCCGACGACCGGTGCCATGTCCTTCGTGAACCGGTCCCCGGCGAAGTCGAGGCGGTGCTCGGCGGACCGCGTCATCCCGGCTCTCCCTGAGCGTCGGAACCGCGGCGCGGCGAGGCCCGGCTCCGTCCCGGCCCCGCCGCGCGGATGACGGATCAGCCGGTGACCGAGTTGAGCGCGGCCAGGTAACCGAGCCGGTAGCCGTTGGCGTTGGGGTGGAGCGGAGTGGGGTTGAGAACGGGGTGGATCCACGACTGGCTGGAGCAGACGGCGTGCCCGGCGAAGAACGACTGGGCGTCGACGAACTGGAAGCCGGACTTCGCCGCGCTCTGAGCGAGACTCTGGTTGAGCGCTTGGCCGAACCGGTTGAGCTGCTTGCGCTGGTACTGGTTGGGGACGACCCAGGCGCTGCAGCCGGCGGTCTCCTCGAACAGGAGCGGGTAGCCGAGCACGTAGACCGTCGCGTTCGGGGCCGCCCGGCGGATCGCGGCATAGGTCGTGTCGACCTTGGCCGCGATGGCGGGCAGACCGGCCACGGCCTCGTTGACCGCGTTGGTGCAGGCCGTGTCGCCGGACTGCATGCAGGCCAACACCTGGCCTCCCCAGCCGGCGTCGTTCCCGCCGATGGTGATGGTGACCACGTCGGTCTCCGCGTTCAGCCCCGAGATCTGCTCGGCCAGCACGTCATCGGTCACCGCGCCGCCACAGGTGACGTCGGTGAACGCGGTGATGCCGTGGGCCTGGGCCCACAGCGTGGGGTACCCCTGCGGGCTGCGGCCGCAGTCGAGGCCGGCGCCCGGCGCGCCGAGACCGGAGGAGAAGGAGTCCCCCATCGCCACGTACTGGGTGGTCGAGTCGTAGGCGGGGGCCGCGGCGTGGGCGGGCGCGGCGAGCAGGCCGATGGCGGCCGGCAGGGGAAGTGCGGTGGTGAGTAAGCGGACGAATCTCCGCATGGTGCCTCCAAGGGGGGGACGAGGGCGTGCGCGTTCGCGTCATGCGACCGCGACGACGGAGGTTGACGCGGAGTAAAACTAGACCGACCTTTACTTGAGGTCAAGGTCCGGTTCGCCGTCCACCGCTGATCCTCGGTGGTGGTCCTCGATCCGCCACTCGTCATGCCAGTCGAGGACCGGCATGTCGCCCTCGAACCGGATCGGCGGCCGGCGCCGGGGGAAGTGGGGGAGTAGTACCCCGTCACGTCGGTGTGGTCCTCGGTGAGGTCCGCGCAGACGAGCTCACTGTGGACCCGCTCGAAGTAGGAGTAGCCCTTGCCGTCGCCGGGCGCGACGACGAGGTCGAAGTCGCCGGCGCTCATCCCGGGCGGGCGCCAGCCCGGTTGACGTTCCGTGAATTCGCTATGCCTTTATCCTGGGTAAAGCTCCGTTCTTCGTAGACTTGCACGGTGTCCGCACGCACACACACCAGTCTCAGCGGCCGCCGCTTCGAGGAGGACGACCTCCTCGACGCGGCGCGAGCCGTCTTCCATGTCGAGGGATACGCCGCCGCGCAGATCGCGGACATCGCCAAGCGAGCCGGAACGACCAAGCCGACCCTCTACGCCCGGCTCGGCAACAAGGAGCAGATCTACCTGCACGTCGTACGACGCGAGGCAGAGGTCTTCCGGGGATGGGTCGCCGATGCCTACGAGAGAGGCAGCCGCCTGCCCCTCGCGGAACTGGCCGAGGTCGGCATGGAGCCGCTCTTCCGCTTCGCGGCCGAGCGCACCGAAGGCTTCAACCTGCTTTTCCGGGGCGAGAAGACCGGCGACCGGCCGGCGGCCCTGAGGCAGGAGGTCGTCAACAGCGTGATCGAGCAGCTCACCAGCCTCATCAAGCGCCGCCAGGAGGCGTTCGGGCCCGACCTCGGATCCGTCGCCGACGCCCTCGCCGCCGCGTGCGTCGGCGTCGCCCTCCAGGTCTGCGAGCACACCATCGACCGCGGCGGCGACCTGAACGCCGCCCAACACCTCGCGGCCCGTTTCGTCGAGAACGCCTTCCACAACCTCGACCTCGAGACCCTGACGCCGTGACGGGTCTGTACGGTCAATAATGGTGGATCTTGAAGTTGGAGTGACACCTGCTGGCAGGTGTGACCGTGTCGGCTGAGACCGTGGACGTATCCGGGCGCGGGGGGATGAGTTTCCTCCCGTTGCATGGACATTCCGGGTGAGGTCACTCGGCGGGTGTCCGAGGGCCGGTAGAGGCTCTCGAACGTGACGGTTCGTGGGGTGTGATCGGCAGCGAGCGCACGTACTGCCGGCTGAGGGAGATGCCGATCGGGCAGGTGCCGGTGTCCAGTTCTTCTGCCTCGTGCTGCCCCTGAGGAGCACTGTTCACCCAGCTCTCCCGCGCGCCGTGGCTGGCCGCGATGCCGCAGATCTTCGAAGGCATCGGCGGCCAGCTCCAGACGCTCGGCGTCCCGGAACGAGCGTGGTTCGTCTCCGCGTCCGCGCTCGTGAACTACATCCTCGGCGTCGCCGGGCAGAACGCCGCGAACGTCCGCATGCACCCGCAGGGGACTGATCGGGTAGCCTTCCTGGACGCGGCCGCCGCGCAGTGGGCGCGGCTCGATCCTGTGCGGTATCCGTTCGTGCACCGGACGGCGGCGCAGCTGCCCGAACACGACGACCGGGAGCAGTTTCTCGCCGGCATCGACCTCGTCCTGGCCGGCATCGAAGCCGCCTTGCCGGGCCGGTACCCACACTGCGACTGCCGGGAGTCGGGCGAGCCGTTCGTGAGCGAGGCCGATCCGGCGCCCACCGCGCGTAGCGAGCCGGCTGGGACATCCAGCCGTGCCTGCGCTCCCGGTGGGGCAGCGCCTTCACCCTGTGGCCTCGGCACGTCGTCCGCACCGGACACGGCAGCCGCGCAGGAGCGGACAAGAACCGGGAACGTCTCATAACGCGGTGACGGACGTGATCGCGGCGTGGTGCGGGGTCGTGGGTGCTGGTGGCCGGCCCGATGTATCCGGGGCGCTGCCGAGTCGGCCGAGGTGAAGGCGGGCCGGTCGGCGTGGGAGGAGCACAAGTTCGCCGGCACCACTGCGGACGTCGACGCTGCCTGCGCGAAAGCCGAACCGCCCGCTTCCTGAACCCTCACCGTCTGTCATGAAGCGGTCAGGCCTCGAGCCCACCGCTGCCACATCACCGCGTGTCTCCTCGACGACTTCTTCCTCGGCCGTGTACCTACCGCCGATGAGCGTTGAGGCGACGCGCACGAACCAAGGACGAAGGCAAGATACAGCCGTGCCGACTAATGTCGCGTCGCTACGCGGAATCAGGCTCACAGGCGATTCGCACCGGACGACCCGTACTCACCAGGTCCGCCGGCCAAGCTCCGCCGGGTTCGGCCCGGGGAGTCCGTCCGTGTCGCGCAGCGCGTACAGGTTGCCGTTCGAGCTGCCGACGTAGACGAGGCCGCCGGCCACGACCGGCAGGGTCTGGAACCTGCCACCGGTCTGGAAGCGCCAGCGGGGCGCGCCGGTGGCCGTGTCCAGCGCGTGCAGCGTGCCGCCCTCGTCTTGGGCGAAGACGGTGTCCTCGTGGACCGACACCCTGGCGGTGAGCGGCCTGCTCCACCGTTCTGCCCCGGAGACGGGGTCGAGGGCGTGCAGGTGCCGGCCGCCGACGTAGACCACCCCTCGTGACTCGGTGACGTGCCAGAGGCCGCTGTCGCCCGCGGTGGTGAGTCTCCAGCGCTCCTCGCCGGAGGCGATGTTCAACGCGTACGTGCGCCCGGCGAGGTCGCCGAGGTATACGGTGCCGCCGATCACGATGGGGGCGTACCGGACGCCGTCGCCGAAGCGGGTGCGCCACCGCGTCTTCCCGGTGGCGGGGTCGAGCGCGGACACCTTCGTGCCGGCCGCCACGAAGAGGGCCTCGTCGGTCGCGGTGAGGTAACCGGCCGGGGTGAGGTGACCGGTGCCCAGACGGGAGCGCCAGCGAAGGGCGCCTGTCTTGGCGTCGAGGGTGGACAGCAGGCCTTCCTGGCTGCTCACGTAAACGGTGCCGGCGGCCACGGCTACGCGGCCCAGGCTGCCGGGGACGCGGAAGCGCCACCGCTGCTCGCCGGTGGCGGCGTCCAGCGCGACGACGTGGGTGAAGCCGATGCCCGCGTACACGCTGCCGGCCTCGATGACGATGTCACTGGTGTCGAACCGGCGGTTCCACCGCATCCGGCCGGTGGCGGCGTCGACGGCTGCCACCCCGTCGCTTCTCGCGGCGTAGAGTACGCCGTCCACCAGCATGGGCGCGGCGGGCCAGGATCTCCATCGCACACGACCGGTGGCGGCGTCCAGCGCATACAGCCCGTCGTCGGCGCCGGCGTACACGACACCGCCGTCCACCACCGGGTCGGCACGGACACCCCCGTCGGCGAGATGGGTCCAGCCGCCCGTCCGCTCCGGAGGACGGACGCGCTCCCCCGGCCGGTAGCGGGCCATCAGGTTGTCGCGCACCCGGACCGCGGCCAGGCACTGGAGCAGCCGGGACGACGACGTCAGCCGGACGATGACCGGCCCCACGTTGACGAGCGTCGCGCCGAAGGTCCCGCCGGGGCCGTGGGCCGTGTAGGAGAAGATGCCGTCGCCCTCGATCGTAGGGTCGTAGTCGAAGCTCTCGTGACGCCTGATCTGCCCGGCCGCGGCGGCGAAGAGGGCGCCGGCGTCCGACGAGGACACCCAGCTCACAGAGAGCGAGATGACTTCGCCGTCGTCCTCGGGCGGTACCCAGTCGCAGGTCACGGGCCTGGGCAGCGTGAGGTCGCCCAGTGACTTGCTGCCGGGGACCGGGCGGACGCCTTGGCCGAGGTCGCGCGGGGTGAGCAGGGAGCATGCGTCCGGCCAGGCGTGCGGCGGGACGCCGCCGAGCGCGACGGGGCCGGTGGGACGTCCGTAGACCGGACGGAAGGCGGTGACCTGGGCGTCACTGTGGATGAAGGCCAGGTGCGATGTCACTCCCACGAGATTGGTGACGTGGGGGAGCGGCCTGTCGAGGGGGAACGCGCCGAGACGGCCGGTATCCCGGTCACGCGAGATGAGGTACCCGGGCAGCGGCCACGCGTTGTTCCAGTCGAACCCGGCGTGGTCCTCAGCGTCGGGATGATGGCCGACCTCCAGCGGCGGGCTCCAGCGGCCGTCGCCGCCGGCCGGCCCCCAAGCGGCGGCCCTGTCATGGCGGGAGACGGGCAGCGGCGTGCCGTCCTGGGTGAAGAGGAACTCGTCGTCGTCCACCCCCGCGATGACGAAGCCCTCCGACGCCCTGCCGAACCAGAGCCGTATGCCGTCGTCCGCGGTGGTGTGCCGGGTGGTCACCGGACGTGTCCAGTTCCTCCGTAGCGTGCGCGGATCAAAGGAGTCGAGCCGCACGCGGCCTTGCCCGCAGTGGCTCAGGAGCAGCACGGCCCGGGATGTGGAGCCGAGCTGTCCCTCGCAGCCCACCGCGTCGGCGGCCCGCGCGTGGACGCCGCCGGTTCGCACGTCGAGCGAGAGCAGCCCGGACTCCCGCTGGAAGACGACGACGCCGTACTCGGACACCAGGATCCGCGGGAGGTTGTCCGCCCGTGGCCCCGACGGGGGCAGCACGTGCCGCCACAGCAGGCCGCCGGAGGCCAGGTCGTAGCCGTACAAGGTCCGATCCAACGATCCTTTCGGACTCCCGGCCACGACGAGAGTGCCGGTCGTGGCCCACGCGTCGTCGAGGGAAGGGGCGGAGGTGCGAATGGTGCGCCGGATCGCGCCGGTACCGGGATCGCGCACGGTCACGGTCCCCTCCGGCGTCGCCGTGATCAGATTCTCGCCGGACAGGAAGGAGAGCCTGGCTGTCTCCCCGGCGGGGACCGACCACGCCGCCTCCCACCCCATGAGTTCCAGCGAAGGTCGCGGGTCGTCGGCGACCGCGATCGCGGCGGCCGCCGAGAGCACCGTCAGGGCCCGGAGGCAACGGGTGATCAGCACGTCCGGCGTCCCCCGCAGGAGACCGGCCGCCAGCCTCCCTGCGGCGCCTCCCGGTAGTAGGCCCGGTAGCGGGCGGCCTCGCCGCTCAACCGGAACGGCCCCCCATCCGGCCCTTTGATCACGACCTTTTCCGTACGGTCGTCCGCGAGCACCGTGACCAGGAGGTCGAACTCGTAGTATGCCTTCTTGCCGGTGAAGCTCAGGCTGAGCGTGATCCGCTCGTCCCGTTTCAGGTCGATCTGCTTCTTCCGGAAGTACGAAGTCTCGGTATCCTCGCCGGTGGTGAACCGGGGCGCGGGACGGTCGAGATCGGCGGCCATCTCGACGGTGCCCGCCTCGCCGCCGGTGATGGCGATCAGGCGGGCGCCCTCCGACACCGGCATGCGGGCGAGGACCCGCGGCTCGATGTCCACGATGCGCAGGCTGGTGCGGTTCCCGGTCAGCACGACGGTGACGTCCATGCTGCCGATCAGGGCCATCCGGTGGCGCGCCAGCACCGCGTCACGCCGCGTCCCCGAATTGGCGGCCAGCATGACCGCCCGATCCTCGGGGTCGGTCACCGGTTCGCGCAGGACGGTGTCGCGCTCGGAGTAATCGACGGCCACGTGGCCGACGGTGATCGGGGCGGCGCCGCTGACACGGCCGATCGTGTCGGAGCCGTGCGCATTGTACCACTCGGTGAACACGACGCCGAACGCGGCCAGGAGCACGGCGCCGGCGATCCCCGCCAGCCACGCCAGCAGCCCTTTCGGCTGGGCGGGATCGGACGCCTCGGCTCCCTCCTGCTGCTGGGCCGCGACGTCGCGGCCAGCCGATGTGCGCTTCTTCCGGCGCGCTCTGCCCATGGGAACGTATCCCTCCGCGACCGATCGTCGAGACCAGGGTAAGCACGATCTTGAGCGCGTACGAGCGGTTTCCGGTTATTCACGACCGGTGAGCGTGTCCTGCAGATCCGCTGCCCACTCGTGCGGGAGGCGGACCTCATGGTGGGAACCCAGGCGCATGCTCAGCCGGCACCCCCGCCGGGATGATCAATCGCTGGTGCGGGCAAAGTAGTCCGGTGCGTGCCGCCGAACCCGGCCGTTCTCGACCCGGCTCAGCCAGAACGGCTGAGGGGATGCGTTCCCGCCGGTGGTCATCCGCTGGTGATGAACAGGAGCAGGCCGAGGCGTTTCGCCGCGCCCTACCCCCATGGGATCGACCGGACAGCGGACCCGGCCATACCGGTGGTGCCGTCCGACCCGAGAGTGGGTGACCCGCCAGGGGCGACGCCCGGACTCTGGCGGCTCACCCGCTCTCGGTGACGGCAGCGGGCTGATCACCCGGCGGCGCGCGCCACCGGCTGCCTGAGCATCGTCCTGGGCTCAGGATCGGTGAAATCGGTCAGGTAGATCTCGTGGTGCAGCCCGTTGCGTACCAGACCGTGCTCGGCCATGAATGCCTCCATCACGTCGAGCGACGCCTTCTCCTCGCTGTAGGGCCCCTCGTGGAGCAACTCCACGCACTCGCCCTCGGTGAAGGTGACCACCTGGACGCGGTCGACGGCCGCGCCAGACGCGCGTGCCTGCTCACGCGCCGCCTCGACCACCCCCGGCTCGGGTACGTCAGGCAGCGGCAGCAGCAGATGCCACCGCCACTGATCGCGCGGCACTTCCAGCGGCGGCCGAGAGGTGTCCTCCACCCACCAACGGCCCTCCAGCGGGCTGGCCGGGCCGCCCATGACGGCGGCCACGGCGTAAAGGGCACCGATGGCCGAGACGTGCTCGGCGCCGCCGGGCTCGCCCATGCCGGTGACGTTGAGGCAGGTGACGGGGTCGCAGTGGACCAATTGCGGTGTCATGGCTCCTCCAAAGGAATCATCAGGTGGGTGCTCAGCCGATCGGGCGGGGTGGTTGCCGGGTCGGACACGTACACCTCGCGGATCGGACCGCGGACGGGACGGCGACGCTCAGCGCACCAGGACAGCAGCGCATGCGCGGTCAGCCCGATCTGGCCGTACGGGCCGACGTGAGTGGCGCCGGCGAACCGGCCGCCTGGCAGCACGTCGAGCGGGCGCAGCAGCCCGATCGACAGCGCATCGCGCCTGTTCGTGCCGGTAGTAGCGGTACCCGGTGTGCTCGTCCACGTACGCGGGCACCAGCAGTCGGAGCTCGGCGTAGTGCCGCAGCTGTTTGATGCTCAGCCGACCGAGCCTGGCGAACTGCCCGATCGGCAACAGCTCCTCGTCCATGCCCCCAGCATGGAGTCTCCCAGTGTGGGAGAGTCCAGCCGTGTGTCCTTGATCGGTAGGAACAAGGTCTTCGATGGCCTCTGACAGCCATCCAGCCCGATCGGTTCTTTCCGGCCTACTGCCTCTGCCTCCGCCCCAAGAGGATCGGCGCCTCGCTGGAGATCTTCCGCACCCTGCGGAGGGCTGATCAACCTCCAGCCGCAAAGTAGCTGTGAGTGATCGGAGTTACGGCCAGTACAGGGGTGTCGGTAAGACCGACGCCACCAGGCACCCGCGCTTCAGGTCAATGCGGCCTGCTTCTACCGCATTCCGGTCGTACCCCTCGTAGGCGGCCTCTTCAGGCTCGGTGAGCACGACGTCGGCGGCGGGGTCGATGTCGACCAGGCGCAGCGGCACGTGCTCATAGTGTTGGCTGACAGCTTGCACCGGTCGAGATGACGGTGGACGGTGGCCAGCGCGTCGGCGGCGGCCGTGGCGAGGTCGGCGGCAGACCGGATCGGGGTGACGGACGCGCCCATGATCACTTTTTCTCGCTGATGGTCAGCGCGTGGCCGGTCGGCAGGATGCCGCTGCCCCGGTAGGGGTGGGGAACTCCCCAGGCCCTGCGCGAATACACCATGCGGCTGTTCTCCGACGAGCACGCACAGATCGACGACGGCGAGGTCACCGAGCTGATCGAAGCCGGGGTGGCGGTCATCTTCCGGTAGGTCCCGGATCCGGGAATCGGAACCCCTGATCGGCCCGCGGGCATCGCCGGCATTCTCTACGGGCCCCGCCCGAGGTCTACGTCGGCCCTGCCGGACGGCGAAGCGGTGCCGGCGAAGCTCTGTTCAAGCAGCCTCCGACGGGGACTCCGGCTCCAGGATGATCGCCAGGAGCAAGGGCCGGGTTCGTAAGTGGCCGGGGTCGGCTTTTCCTGTCGCCGTCGTTCCAGGGCAAGCCGAGAAGACCGGGGCCGGGGCGCTCCCCGGAGGGTGGGGCGATGGCGACGGGAAGAGCCGACGGGGAGGTGCGTGCGTCCGCACGGGGTTCTCCGGTCGTGCCCGTCAGGATGGTGAGCAAGGAGGAATCACGGGGACTCACGGGCAGGGCGACACTGCCTCTGACCTGGAACGCAGCAGGTCACGAGGTTGCGAACTGAGATCTCGTTCCCTGTGTCGCTGAGGAGTGCCGGGTGGAGCCGTCGATGCGACCGGGAAGTCTTGGTACACCGCTCGACTCGCGTCCTGGATTCCCGCAGGTGATCTTCAGGTCGTATGAAGCGCCGGGGCGGCCAGAGGTTCGGGAGGTTGCCGATCGCGGACCCTGCACGAAACGACTCTTCACCATGAGTTACGGTCGGTTGCACATAGTGATGTTCGTGTCATGCGGAAAGGGCGGCGCACATGTCCAACGGTTTCCCCGACGGGGAGTTCTGCATCGTCAACGAGGAGACCGGCCTGTACCTGGCCTGCCTGCCCGGCGGCACCATCTACGGGGAACAGCAGGGGGTCGACAGGCTGACCGGTGAGACGGAAGGCATCGGCTACTCGCACACCAACGACCAGGTACTGGGGCTGCTCGAAGAGCCGTCGGGCAAGAAGTTCGAACGCTGGTTCCTCGACGACCGCAAGAACAGTCGGGGCCTGGAGTTCTACCACCTGGTCAACTGCGCTAAGGACATCCGCAGCTGGTACACGCTCTGGGCCGTCCTGCCGGCCCATAAGTCCTCGCCCTATGCCGACATCCCCGGAACGATCGCCAAGGTGTCGGTGCAGGGACGCGGACAGAGTGGGCAGACCCAATGGAGGGCCGAGGACGGCATGTTCTTCCCCGGCGACCCCGCCAAGGTCGTGACCTTGGCCAAGACCGGCTTGAGCGGCTACGAGGTCATCGTGGCCGATCGGGGCGCGCCCCGGCAGAAGTGGCGTTTCGTAACCGACAGCTGAGCAGCAGCGCGCCGAAGACGCGCCTCTTGGCACCTGACCCAACGGACGAGACGCACCGTAACGAGATAAACACTCGCACAGCGACGAAACAGATCAGAACGCCAACAATCCGCCGGATCACCCCTTCAAGATCAACTCAATGCGGGTTTTGAGCTTATGTGGGCCGCCTCCCCGACCGCCCGGTGCAGTGGGAGGTCGAAGCGCCGGAACCGGCCGAGCTGCGGCGCCTGGTCCTGGCCGCGGTCGAGTCGTACATGGACCGTCGCGTGCTGGCGGCGGTGGTCGCCGAGGAAGAACGCCAGCGCCACGCGTTGCAGACGTTCATCGGCCGGTGGGGCGGCCGGTAACCGGCGTTAGCGCAGGTCAGCGGAAAGGATCTTCGCCCAGGCGTCGGACCGCCTGGGCGAACTGGCGGACTGCCTCAAAGACGGCCTCGGTCAGGGAACGATGACGTGGAAGCCGGTGTCGCGGGCGCCGGAGGCGGTACCGGTGCCGACGAACACGTCGCGGGAATCCCCGCAGGAGGTGGCGCCGTCGGGGCGGACGAAGATGCTGGAGTTCCAGGGCGCGTCCACCCACCGGACGGTGGCGACCGGGACGGTGGTGGCGGCGTTGACATCGGAGTCGAGCCGGATGCAGTACTGGCCGGTGGCGATCTTGCGGACGATGGTGACGCCCTTGGAGCGGACGACGGAGCCGTCGGCGTTGACGACAGCGGCGGCGCGAACACCCGGGCCGGAGGCACCGCCGAGATCGGCCAGTGCCGGGACGGCGAAGGCGCCGAGCGCGCCAGTACAGGCGGTCAGGGCCACGGCGATGGCCATGGTGGTCTTCTTGATGCGCGGCATACTGACTCTCTTTCGAGCATGGGACAGTACAGGGCCAGGCTTCTCGTCGGGCCGGACGATGATCTCCCCACCCCTCGAAGCCAGCACTTACTGTAGTTATTTAGTGACTGAGAGTGGCTTTGGCGCGCGGTAAAGATGATCTCCTCATGCTGGAAGGCGAGACCCAACGAGAGGGCGGCCCGGGTACGGCGGGAACCCCTCTTCCCGCAAGATCGCGGACCTGCACCTGACCAGGGCCCCGATGTGACGGATACCGGCACGCCTGCACGCGGCTGACCTGCACGGAAGCACCCGTCAAAGTACGCCTGCGCCCGAGCGCCTTGGCGACTGCCGTCTCGCCGACCAGGCCACCCGCGCGTCAATCGGGGTTGAGGAACCCAGGAACAGCGGTTGGCGCTAAGAATGATCATGGTCGAGGTCGACTGCGATGCCGACGATGTGATGCGCGTCGTCACCCTGCCCGAGGAGATCCGGCCCGACCGCGACGACCGTCGTCGTGGTCCTGGTGCTCACGCTCGGCAGGGAATAGCTCCAGCTGCTCGATGGCGGCTGGCTGGGTCGTCAGCTTCAGGCAGCGCCGGCAGGTGACCGTCCCGCAGTCGGGGTGCGCCGCGTCCGGGTCCCAGCCGCTGACGCCGACCATGCACGCCGGGCCGGGCATCCGCTCTCCGCCCAGCCAGCTCGTCATCGCGACCTCGTGGACGATGCCGGAGGAGCGCACCCGCAGATTGGAGCCGTCGGCGTAGGCGGCCCGCACCGCCGCGGCGATCGTCGCCAGCGCCTCGCGCACGCCCGGCATGGCGTGCTCGTCACGGTGGTTCATGCTCCCCCTTCGGCCCCCGTCGACTCGATCGTGATCCTGCCTGTGCCTGTGCCTGTGGCTGCGGTGCGGCTGCTCGGGTCTGTCGTCGATTTTCAGCCTCGGCTCCGGCCGGGGTCCGGACGATGCGGCGGGGTCCGGTGCGGGCGCCGCTCGGGGGAGCGGCCGACGGCGGGGGCCGGTGACGGAGTAGTTCTGCGGGTCGTTTCCGCCGCGGCGACATCGGCGGGCAGGAGTCCGCGCAGGGCGAGCTCCCTGCGCACGGTCACGATTTCCTGCGGGCGGCGGCAAGGCTGCCCGCCGGGTGCCGCACGGGGGTGCGGGCTCCCATCGCCGCGATCTCGGCCCGGGTCGGCGGCGGCGGGTCGATCCGGGCCCGGTCCGCGGCGCTGGCCAGGTCGGCGCGTACAGCCTGTGCGCTCCGGCGCGCCCACCCATCGATCATCGTCCGGTGGTCGGCCGTGGCGCTTGCCGCCGCCGAACCAGATCGCCGTACGGCCCTGCTCCGGGGGCAGGGCCACGCAGTAGCCGACGACCTCCTCGCGGCCGCCGGCGGCGTAGCGGGGCCGCGCCCACACCCCGGCGGCCTTCGCCCGGCGGACGAACTCCGCCTCCGTGCTCGCGGCCATCGCCGCGGCCCGCACATGCCGGGCCAGGACGATCCGGTCCGGCTCCGCCGTACGGCCCGGCCCCGGCCCGGCCGCCCGCGCCCGCCGGGTCCGCTCGATCTCCGCCCGGCTGAGGCCGGGCAGGCCCCGCCGGGCCCGCCCTTCGATGACCCGCAGGCCGAACCGGTTCTCCAGCTCCCCGCACAGCCGCGACATCGCGATGCGGTCGCGGCCCGGCCGGGCCAGGCGGCAATCGGCGCTCACGAGGTTCACGGCCAGGTGGATGTGCTCACAGCCGCCGGTCGACGGGCCGTGGTGCACGGCGATCCACCGGCACGGCGCCCGCCCGTCCGTCCCGTCGAAGCCCAGCCGGGTCACGGCTGCGCGGGCCACCTCGGCCCACGCCGCATCCGTCAGATGCTCACCCGGCGCCAGGGAGAGCGCGCAGTGCCACACCCACCCACCGGCCGGTTCGATGCCCACAGCCACGCGGTGGTCATCCAGCGCGTACCCCTGGGCTTCCCCTCGTAACGTGGAGACCGAACCAGGAGAGGTTTGGCCGTGGCGGGAACCACGAGGCGTCGCTTTGATCCGGAGTTCCGGGCCGGAGCGGTGAGGATCGTCAAGGAGACCGGCAAGCCCGTCTCGCACGTCGCGCGAGATCTTGGTATCAACGAGTACACCGCGGCCCGCTGTCAGGCCGAATGCCGTAAGCACGGGGTGGTGCAGTGGATGGGCCGGGTCGGGTGCGCGCTCGACAACGGAGCCGCCGAGTCGCTCAACAGCACCTTGAAGGTCGAGTTCGTGCACCGGCACCACTTCCGTACCCGGGCGGAGGCTCGGCTGAAGATCGCGACCTGGATTGCGGACTTCTACAACGTCCAGCGCAGGCACAGCGCCAACGACGGGCTGCCGCCTGTCACATTCGAGCGTCAGGTCATCGAAAAGGGGCGAGCATCGACGGCCCTGTTCAGGGCCGCTGTGGCATAGGGCCGTCTCCACGGTTTGAGGGGATTGACACCCGCGCGCAGCTCCGCGGTGGGCATCAGCTCAGCGACGCCGACGCCGCGATGCTGGGCGGCTCGCCGCAGGGCGCCGGAGAGCGGAGCGGCGAGGATTTTCGCGCGCGGGTCGATGCGCAGCACCGCCTCCAGCAGTTGTTCGCCGGTGCCCGGATGGCGTCCGGCCATGAGCGCCTTGCCGTCTCGTGCTGCTGCGGGGTGAGCGCCTGGCCCGGGATCAGGCCGAGGCGCGCACGCCGTCACCGGCCCATTGCAGACCGCCGGTGACCGGATGCTGTTGCGCGCCCAGTTGCTGACAGTGGTCTGCGCCCGGTTGTTGTCAGTGGCCGCCGGACAGTTGGCCGGCCAGGCTGTCGTGCAGGCGGGCGCTGGGCTCGTTGAGGCCGGTCACGGTGACCGTCTTGCCGCGGGCGGCGTACTTGGTCTGCACCGCATCCAGCGCGGCTACCGAGGAGGCGTCCCAGATGTGCGCCTGTGCCAGGTCGATGACCACGTGATCGGGGTCGTCGGCGTAGTCGAACTGGTAGACCAGGTCGTTGCTGGAGGCGAAGAACAGCTCGCCGGTGACGGTGTAGACGACCTGCTTGCCGTCCGGGCCGACCGCGGGAGTGACGTTGGCCAGGTGGGCGACGCGGCGGGCGAAGATGACCATGGCGGTGATGGAGCCGATGACCACGCCGATGGCCAGGTTGTGGGTGGCCACCACGACCGCGACGGTGACGGTCATGACGATGGTCTCGCCCCAGGGCATGCGCCTGAGGGTGGCCGGGGCGACCGAATGCCAGTCGAAGGTGGCGAAGGAGACCAGGATCATGACGGCGACCAAGGCGGCCATCGGGATCTGCGACACCCAGGGGCCGAAGGCGATGCACAGCACCATGAGGAAGATGCCTGCGGTGAAGGTCGACAGCCGGGTGCGGGCACCGTTCTTCACGTTGATCATCGTCTGGCCGATCATGGCGCAGCCGCCCATGCCGCCGAACAGGCCAGTGATGATGTTGGCGACGCCCTGGCCGATGGACTCACGCGTCTTGTTCGAATGGGTGTCGGTCAGATCGTCGACCAGCTTGGCGGTCATCAGCGACTCCATCAGTCCGACCAGGGCCAGCGCCAGCGCGTACGGCGCGATCAAGGACAAGGTGTCCAGGGTGAAGGGCACCTCCGGCAGGCCGAAGGCGGGCAGCGCCGAGGGCAGGGCGCCACGGTCGCCCACTGTCGGCACGGCCAGGCCGGCGCCGAGGGTGATGGCGGTCAGGATGGCGATGGAGACCAGCGGGGCGGGCACCGCCGTGGTGATGCGGGGGAAGAACACCATCAGGGCCAGGCCGCCGGCCACCAGCGGGTAGACCGCCCAGGGCACGTCGAGCAGTTCGGGCACCTGCGCCATGAAGATCAGGATCGCCAGGGCGTTGACAAAACCGACCATCACGCTGCGCGGCACGAACCGCATCAGTTTCGCCACGCCGAGCGCGCCGAGCACGATCTGGATGAGGCCGCCGAGGATGACCGCGGCGACGAGGTAGGCCAGGCCGTGCTCGCGGGTCAGCGGGGCGACCACCAGGGCGATCGCGCCGGTGGCCGCGGAGATCATCGCGGGGCGGCCGCCCGCGACGGCGATGACCACGGCCATGGTGAAGGAGGCGAACAATCCGACGCTGGGGTCGACCCCGGCGATGACGGAGAACGAGATCGCTTCGGGAATGAGGGCGAGCGCGATCACCAGGCCGGACAGGATCTCGGTGCGGGCGACCTTCGGCGACAGCCAGGCCGGCCGGGAGGCGGGCAGCAGACGGGCAGGAGACAACGAGCGCGGCAAAAGAACGTCCTTGGACATGAGGGAGCCGCCGGGCGGCATGCGGCCGCAGGCAGGCCCCGCGGGGGCGGCAACAGGTGAAACACAAGGGAAGCAGCACCCACGTCAGGTGGGCGGCGAGATATCGACGGCCCCGGGGGCAAGCGCTGCACGGGCCACCGAAGGGAGGCCGGGCGCGGTTACCGGGACGGGAGTGTCACGGCGGGCAGCAGGCGGCGGGCATGCGCGGGCCGGTGTCCTTTGCGTCGGGATCGTCACACGGTGCGCCGGTGCGCCGTGTTCGGGCGGGCTGCGGAACAGCGTCCGCGACGATCGGGGCAAACCGGTAGGAATCTCCCCGTCGTCAATAACTCTACCCTAACGTTAGAGTAGAGATCGATGAGGGGTGGCCCTGTGCGGCCGCACCTCAGCCGCCCCTTGAGCAGTGAGGCCATCCCGATCGTGGACACCATGGGTGATGCCGCAGCCCCATCCGCCACCCTGCCTGCCTCGCGCAGTGGCGAAGGCCACATGCACATCGGTCAGGTGGCCGAGCGCACCGGGCTGTCGCTGCGCACCATCCGGCACTACGAGGAGGTCGGCCTGGTACCGGCCTCGGCCCGCAGCCAGGGCGGTTTCCGCCTCTACACCGAGGCCGACGTGGCACGGCTGATGGTGATCCGCCGGATGAAGCCGCTCGGTTTCACCCTGGAGCAGATGGGCGAGCTGCTGGCGGTAACCGACCGGCTGGAGGGCCGCACCGCATCCGGGCCGCTACCCGAAGCCGAGCGCCGGGCGCTCCTGCGCCAGCTGGAGGACTTCGAGCGCGCCGCCCGCGAGCGGTGCGAGGTGTTGCGCACCCAGTTGCAGTGGGCCGAGGAGTTCGCCGCCGATCTGCAGCGGCGCGGCCGGCAGGCCGCGCCCGCCTCCCCCTCTGGCTCGTCCGATTCCACCGATTCCGGCTGACGGCCGCGGGGTCCCTGGCGGGCGGTCAGCCGGTGCAGCGGTGGCCGGTCAGGCCGGGGACATCACCTCATAGAGGTTGCGGGCGGCATCGACGAAGAACAGCCCGCGCGGGCACAGCGGGTGGTCGATGCGGCCGTTGTCGGGCTCGGCGGGGCGGCTGCCATACGGCACGCCGGCCTGGCGCAGGCGGGTCAGGATCTGATCGAAGGTGGCCGGGTCCACATCGAAGGCCAGGTGCATACCGACGGGATCGTCCACGGTCATGAAGTCCAGGGTCAGCGTGTCGTTGATCCGCACGGGGGCGAAGTGGCCGCTTCGACCGGCGGGCGGCAGTTCTTCCAGCCCCATGACGGAGGCGAAGAAACGGGCCGCCTGGCGGTTGTCGACCGCCGGGACGATGGTGTGGTTCAGCGTGATGGTCATGCCGTGCTCCCGGGGGCGGCCAGGGCGCCGCGCAGGAGGATGTCGACGAGTTCTTCCGGGGACGCTTCCGCCTCGCGGGAGGCCGGGCCGGAGCGGGTGAAGAGCATCCCCAGGAAGACCGAGGCGATCTTTTCCGGCTCCAGGCGCAGGGCGGCGCGGTCGGGTTCGATCAGCTCGGCGACGGCCTCGCAGGTTGCCTTCATCGCGGCCTCGCGGCCGCCCGGAGCCGGTTGATCACTGGAGGTGCGCTCGCGGCGGTGGCCGGAGGCGTGCAGGGCGCCGATCACCGTGCCCATGCGCTCCAGGTGGGCGCGCAGGGCTTCGGCCGCCCGGGTCAGCCGGGTGGCGAGCGGATCGTCCAGGGGGATCGAGGCCAGTTCGCGCATGACGTGGTCGGGGTTCATCGCCTCGGCGGTGCAGGCGTCCAGGAGCTCGTCCTTGTCGGCGAAGACGCGGAAGATGGTGCCCTCGCCGATGCCGGCGGCGCGGGCGACCTGGCTGGTGGTGACGGCGGCACCGTGTTCGGCGACCAGCGGCAGCGCCGCGGCCACGATCATCGCTCGGCGCTGCTCGGTGCTCATGGCCGGCGCGCGCCGGCGGGGGGATGTCTGCGTCATGTGCCCTACCTTAATGAGTGAGTGCTCACTCCATTAGAGGGTCGGGGCCGCCCGCACCCGCGCGCCCTTTCCTCGATCACCGATCCCCGACGAACGGAGATCCGATTCTTGCCGTGACGGGTTGTTGCGATCCTCTTGGCAGGTCACCAGTGGGGGCGGACCGCACGGCGTTATGGGGTTGTCCGGCTCCGGCGGGCGTAGGCGCGGGCGGCGCGGGCGCGGTCGCCGCAGCGGACCGAGCACCAGTGGCGGCCGTGCCGCAGCAGGTAGCGGTTGCAGGGCGGCGAGCCGCAGGCGGTCAGGCGCTCGCGGTCGGGGCGGGGTGGCCGTCGACATGAGAGGCGAGCAGCGCGCGGATCTGTTCGCGCAGGGTGCGCAGTTGTGCCGCGCGCATCTCCTGCGGGCCGGCGTCGGTGCCGGCTACCGCCGCATCAGGTCGATCCGCAGATCGAGCGCCCTACGATGACTTTTGAAGCGGCACACGGTTCAGCGGGGACGGTGGCCCTTCCTGCCCCGGCCGGTTTGCGCGCCCCGGCGACCCGACCCGCCCGGAGCCGGGCTCCGCGGCTGCTTCCGCGCCTTCCCCTGGGCAGGCGCGGGGGTACGGCCCCGCGAGCTGTTCACCGTACGCCCACGGACGATGCCGATGAAGTCCTCCACCAGATCAGTCGTCGCCTCCGTGGGCCAGGCCAGCGCGATCTGCGACTGCGGCGTCTCCACGACTGGCCGGTAGGTCAGATCCTTGCGGTGATACAGGCGCGCCAGCGACTGCGGGACCAGTAGCAACCCGGACCCCGCCGCCACCAGCTCGATCGCCGCCGCCGTCGTGTCCGGGCGCGTGAAAGCCGGCAGCCCCGGCAAGGCCGTCCACTCAAGGGTGTCGTCCATCGGATGGAACACCTCATCGTCGGCGAGATCGGCAACGGTCACCTCGTCGGCGGCGGTCACCATGTGATCCTTCGGCACCACGACCACGGTGGTCTCGACATAGAGAGGAATCACGCTGAGCCCTTCGCGGTCCACGGGCAGCCGCACGAACCCGGCGTCGGCGCCGCCGTCGTGCAGGAATCTCACCACCTCGGCGGCGGCGACGGGGACCAGGGTGAGTGGCACGTCGGGCACACGCTCGGCCCAGACGTTGACCCATCTGGCGGGCGTCACCCCGGGCACGTAAGCCAGCCGGAACTCCCTGTCGGTCACCTCCTCAGGGTACCGATGTCAGGGGAAGCGGCTTCACGCCATACCCTTGACACCATGACCAAGCTCAAGACCACTCAGACGATGAAGCCCGCGACCGCGGCCAAGAAGCTGGGTGTGCTCCTCTCGGCCACTCCCGCCGAGTTCCAGGAGGGAGTCGTCTCCAGGGATGAGCTGAACGCGCTGCAGGCCAATCCGCCGGCGTGGCTGGCCGATCTGCGGCGCAACGGGCCGCACCCCAGGCAGGTCGTCGCCGTGAAGCTGGGCATTTCCAACTCGGGCCTGGCCAGGGGCGGCATCATCGGGCCGCTCACCACCGCCGAGATCGACGCCATCAAGGAGGAAAACCCCGAGTGGCTGAAGCGCGAGCGGTCGATTCAGGCCGAGGTGCGCAAGGAAGCGCAGCGTCTCAAGCAGCGCTAGTCAGCCGATGGGAGCGGCGATCGGTCCGGTTCGGTCCGCCGCCATCTGGGTCGGCCGCTGAGCCTTTCCAGCGCGGCCCGGCGCATGAGCAGCTCTACCGCGCCGTGGCTGACCGGGACGTGCCGGCCCAGGCGTAGCCCGGCATGCAGCGGAGTGACCGCGACCGGGACCGAGCCGAGCGGATCACCGACCGGCGGACGGCGATCCGGCGGGTGCCGAGCGCGGCCGACGTCGGCGACGTCGTGCTCAGCGCCGGCAAGGGCGCTGCTCGTTGAGGATCGTCCCGGTCGAACCTCAACGCCGTTCGCATGGCGCGACCTCTCGCCAAAGTGGAAGAGCGGGCCCTTGACGCCGAAGGGGACGCCGCTGGGCGCCGCCCGTTGCGACGTCACCCAGGACCTGCCTACTTGATCGCGCCCGCGCCGATGCCCTTCACGATGTGACGCTGCGCCATGAGGTAGAAGATCACAACCGGCACGATCGAGATGGTTGTGGCGGCCAGGAGGATCTGCTGCTGTGGCGTCTCGGCAGAGGTGAAGGCGGTCAGACCGCGCTGGATCGGCATGAGGGAGTTGTCCTCGAACAGGACGAGCGCCATGAGGTACTCGTTCCAGGCGCCCAGTCCCTGGATGACCGCCACGGCAGCGAGGCCGGGCCGTGCCAGCGGGAGGATCACGTTCCAGAAGATGCGCAGCGGGCCGGCGCCGTCCAGCGCGGCCGCCTCCTCCAGAGCGCGGGGCTGGCTGACGAAGAAGCTGCGCATGATGAGCGTCGACATCGGGATGCCCGATGTGATCAGGATCAGCACGTAGCCCACGGGATTGTTCGTCAGGTTCAGTGAGATGAGCAGCTTGTACTGCGCGAGGAACATGGCAGGCGCAGGGATGATCATCACGGCGAGGATGACGAACGTGAAAGCACCCTTACCCGCGAAGTCGAGCCGCGCGAGCGCGTACCCGGCGAGGCTGGACACCAGCAGGATGCCGATGACCGCGGATCCCGTGTAGAGAACGCTGTTGCGCAGGTAGACGCCGAGTTCTCCCTGCACCCACGCGGTCACGTAGTTGCCCCACTGCGGGTCGGCGGGCAGGAGGCTCTTGTTCGAAAGCAGTTCCGTGAGGCTCTGCAGGGATCCGGACAACATCCACAGCAGCGGGAACAGCGCGATCAGCGCGGCGACGCCCAGCAGTCCGTACAGGCCGACCTTGTCTAGCCGTACCGCCCGTCGAGGGCCTTCGGCCGTGCCGGCCGGTCCTGGAGTGACGGACATCGCGTCGGCCCTTTCTGTCATCCGGCTGCTCATGCGCGCGACCTCCGCCTGGTGATCGCCAGTTGGATCACCGACAGCAGCACGAGAGCGCCGCCGAAGATGACCGACATGGCCGCGGCACTGCCGTAACGCCAGTTGACGAACGCCTCGTTGTAGATCGCGAGGGTCGGCACCATCGTGTGATGGCCAGGCCCGCCGTTGGTCAGCACCTGCACGGTCCCGAAGATCTGGAGCGCGGCGAGCAGCGTGAGAAGACTGACGATCGACGTGACCGGGGCCAGTTGCGGCCAGGTGATGTACCGGAACTTCGACCGGCGGTTCGCGCCGTCGAGCTCGGCGGCCTCGTACAGTTCCTTCGGCACGTCCTGCAGCCCCGCGAGGAAGAGCAGGAAGCCGAACCCCCAGTGGAACCACACGAACACCGCCGCCACGACAGGCAGCGCGACGGCCGGGTCGCCCAGCCAGTTCTGCTGGAGCGTGCCCAGCCCCACCAGGCCGAGCAGCCGGTTGAGAACGCCGGATCCAGGGGCCAGGATGAACGAGAACAGCAGACCGACGACGACCACCGACAACACGCCCGGCAGGTAGAAGACGGTGCGGAAGAACGTCTTGCCGCGGGTGATGCTGTTGACGGCCAGCGCCATGCCCAAGGCGACTCCGTTGCCGACGACGAAACCGACGACACCGAAGAAGAGGACGTTGCGCATGGACGCCCAGAAAACCGGGTCCGACGCGACGAAGTCGTAGTTGTCCAGCCCCACCCACGGGGTGTCGGGGCTGACGCCGTCCCAGGACTGGAAGCTCAACAGGATGGCCTGCACGAACGGCGTGATCGTGAAGATCCCGATGAGTGCGACGGCCGGCGCCAGGAACAACCAGCCGATCAGGTTGCGCCGGAGGGCGCGCTTCCCGCGCGGCGCCCGAGATGGACGCCGCGCGGGAAGCGCAAGGTGCTGCGTCGTCATGACGTGCGATCCTGCGCTGCCTGGATGTTGGCGAGCACTTCGTCCACTGTCGCCTCGCCCAGCACCAGGCGCTGGGACTCCGCCCTGATCGCGGTGTTCACGTCAGGCGTGAAGGTTGTTGACATGACTTGCATGTCCTTCACGCCGGCGGCGAAGCCCACGAGCTGGTCGGGGATGTCCGTGCCGGCGAGGAGTTCCGGGTTGCTGGGGAGGATGCGGGCGTCCTTCGCGAACACCGCCTGCTGCTCGGGTTCGGTCAGCCACTTCACGAACGCGAGCGCCTCCTTGGGATGCTTGCCCCTCGGGTTGATCACCGCGCCCTTTCCGGGGATGCCCGGCGAGCGTGGTTCGTGGACGCTTCCGGGAGCCTTGGGCAGCCCGGTGGAGAAGTAGTCCTCGAACTCCGGGTTCGTGCGCAGGCCGACCGAGACGCCGGGGGCGGCATCGAAGATCGCGCCCATCGACTTGGTGAAGAAGGACGACTCCACGTTCGGGTGGTCGTCCTGGCCGCCGGGAATAGAGTTGTTCGCGAGGACGCCGGCCTTTTTCAGGTCGACCAGGAATTGGAAGGCGTTGCGCCAGCCGTCCTGTTTCCAACTCGATTTCCCGTTGAGGGTGGCTGCGATCTCGGCGTCCGTCAGCCAGTTCGAGGCGAGGGCCTGGATGATGTTCGGTGTCTGCGAGGCCGCGATGGAGAATTTCGCTCCCTTCGCGGCGAGCGCATCGATGAACGCGGCCGTCGTCGCGGGCGGTTTTTTCGCCGACATTCCGGTCAACGCCGGGTTGATGAGGAAGCCGTACGTCTGCGTCTCCCAATGCACCGAGTAGACGCCGGGCTTGACCCCGAGGTTGTTGCCTTCCTCGAACGTCGACATCTTGAGCACGGCGGGGCTGAAATTCTTGTTCCAACCGGCGTTCAACTCGGAAGAGAGGTCCATCGCCCAACCGGCCTTGTAGAACGGCGCCATCTGAGTCGCCTCGAATGACGAATAGATGTCGGGCATGGATCTGGACTGCGCCTTCGCCTGGAGCTTGGGCAGGTAGTCGGCCGGCCCGGGTGAGTCAATGGTGATCTTGACGCCGGTCTTCTTGGTGTACTGCTCCGCGAGTCCGGTGAGCGCGGCCTCTTGCCCGCGGGACTGATTCATGAAAGTCAGCCCGACGTCCCCGGTGGCAGATTCCTCGGACGACGAACAGCCCGCCAGGGCAAACGCCCCGACGATCGCCAGTGATCCTGCCGCGATGATGGTGCGGCGACGAGCGCCGCGTGCTGAAAGATTTGTACCCATGGTCCTCACCTTTGGAAGCCTTGGATGGGGAAGCGGTCACTTCTCTGTGCCCGCCCGGCATTTTTCGGTGGACGCCGTACGATGCCATTGATGTGGTTCCTGTTACTTGTCGCCGGCCATGTCGGTGCTGTCGGTCGGTTGCCGGCTAACTATGTCCTTCCGTAGCTACTCGGGTGCGGAAAGGGCGCGAGGGCGGGGAAGCGCACCCAGTCCTTCTGACGTGATCACCCAACCGTCGGGGAGCTCTGCCCCCCGGTCCACCGCCGTGGCGATGTGCGCCATCGCGGCCAGCAGTCCTCCGTTCGCCGGCAGATAAATGGTGAGGAATCCCGGCATTTGTGGATTGTGTCCGTTGGGGAGGAAGACGTTTTTGGGCGACGGGAGCAGGAGGGCGTCGATCGCCCGGCCGACGTCGCCGAGGCGGGCCGCGGTCATCGCCATGACGGGGTAGTCCCAACCCCAACTGGACTGCAGGTCCCAGTGCTTCCACACGGAGTCGAGCGTCGCGGCCATCGTGGCGGGGTTCACGAGATGGGTGTCCGGGAGCCACCCCAGCGCCATGAGCATCGACGGGTGATCCTTCCGGATGAGCAGCGGAGGCGTCGCAATCGCGGCGTACGTGCCGTCGGCCAGCAACGCGGGCCGGCTCATGTTCCGCGCCACCCGGTCCCACTCCTCGCTCGGCTCGAGACCGAGCTCGGTTCTCCACTCGTTCGCCACGCTGAGCGCCCATGACCAGTACGCCAGCTCGAAGGTCGGATTGGCGTTCGTCGCCCGGTCGACGAGGTAGCTCTCCTGCGCGGGGATGAGCGGAGGCGGCAGCTCGAACGCTCCGTCGTGCTCCTCGGTGAAGTCGGCCATGAAGTCGGCGGTCGCCTCGATGAGCGGGTAGTGCTCACGCAGGAACGACTTGCCGCGCCCCTCGCGGCGCAGCAACTCCAGCAGGTAGATCACGTGCGGCTGCTGCCACAGGAGGAAGACGCCGATGTTGCTCGGCGACTCGCGCGCGGACGGATCGGTCTGCTTCGGCCAGCGGGCCCCTCGGTACCCCTGCCGGCGGGCGGTCGCCTCCGCCGCCTCCAAAGCGCCTCGATACCAACGTATGCTGCGCTCGAGCAGCTGACCTCGACCCCACATCGGGAAGTGCGCCGCATGCCACCAGTGCATCTCGAGGTGGAACTTGCCCGACCAGGTGTTGTACGTCAGACCGGACTCCGCAGGAGGCGTGACTCCGGCGCTGTTGACGGCCATGAGGTACTGCGAGAGAACGATGCGGCGTTCCAGCTCCGGAGCGCGCGCGTCCGTACTCCCGGCGAGACTGACCGCGGCACCGGCGCTCCAGTGCTCCACCCACCAGGTCCGCGCGGATGCGCTGACGGCGGAGAAGTCGTCCTTGTCCGGCTGCCGACCCTGATCCGGCGTCAGCGTCACCACGACCTCAAGACCGCTGGTGTCGGTGCGCGCGACGACGGACCGGGCTCCCGCACGCAGGCTACCGGTGGTGCGGACGCTGACGCCGTAGGTCAGCGTCTCCACCGTGCGCCGCGCGTACCAGTGGCGCTCCGTCCGCTGGTCCCAGACCGTCTCCTCCGCGAGCGGGAGCTCGAAGGCGGCCAGGTCGTCCGGCTGGTCGTCAAACACCCAGGCAACGCCCCACCCCCGACGCAAGAGGCCGGACTCGACGCGCACGGCGAAGCGGTGATCCCGTGGGTCGGCGACGGTGGTGACGCGGACACGCTCGCCGTCGAGCACGTACTCGGCCTGGATCGTTCCCGTCCACAGATCGAGCTCGGTGCGGACGTCGGTCAACGCGGACGGATCGTCGAGCCCCGTCCCGTCGGGGCGGACCAGGGAAAGGCGGCCGAGGTGAGCGCGGCGGGGGTTGAAGTGGTACCACGCGCCCGCGACGAACCCGTCGTCAATCGGGTCGCCGGCACGTTGCAAACCCATGCGGTCGAGGTAGGGCACCGGGCCGCGGGACGTCTCGTACACAGTGGTCGCGTCCTCGAGCCGGAGCTCCCGCTCTGTGCGCGTCTCATACCAGCCCCAGGTCGACTGCGTGCGCAAGGGAATCTGAAAGTCGCCGGCGTCGAACGCGCGCGGGCGTTGTTCGGGCAGGCCGGACAGCCCGTCGCGAACGACGCGGTGCGGGTCGGGCACAAGCTCGTGGAAGGACGGGAACGTCTGCAGTCCGGAGATGTCGACCGTGAGCGCGATATCACCGTTGCCCACCGTCAGGACGTCGGCGGGGTGCGCGGACGTCAGCACGGGGTTGTGCCGCCGCACGAGCCGGCACCGGTCGATTGCTTCGGGCATCCTCGTCTTTCCTCTAATTCTCAGTCTCGACTGCAGTGGATGGAGGGACCGCGGTTCGACACGAGCGTGCGGATCGAATGGCCCGTCCCGGGTGCTGCTAGGCCGCCGAGGGCCCGCCGTCCCGGAGCGCGTTGGCCTTGGCGACACCGCCCAGCCACGCGAGGCTCGGCTTGGGCCGGCGCTCGAACGTCTCCCGGTCGACGGCGACGAGGCCGAACGTCGGGTCCCAGTGCCCCCACTCGTAGTTGTCGAGCAGGCTCCAATGGATGTAGCCCCGTACATCCACGCCGTCTCTCATCGCCCCGGACAGCGCGGCGAGCGCGCCGGTGGTGTACGCGACGCGCCGGGAGTCGTCGCCGGTCGCGATGCCGTTCTCGGTGACGACGATCGGGACGTCGGGCAGCACCTCGGCGGTGTGCCGGACGGCGATGCCGAGGGCGTCGGGACGGTACGCCGTACGCACGAGGGTGTTGTCCGGGTGGACGGGGTGCGGCTCGATCCCCTCCAGCCCCACCCACTGTGCCGAGTAGGCCTGCACCCCGATGAAGTCGTCGCCCCGCGCCGCCTCCAGGTAGAGGTCCTCCCAGATGTACTCGAGCCGCCGGCGCACCTCCTCCGCGCCGGGACGGGTCTCGAACGCGCGGCTCGCGACCGACCATCCCACCCGGGCGTCCGTGCGCTCCCGCAGCACGTCCCGGGCCGCGTGGTGCGCCTCGACGAGACGGCGTCCGGTGCCCACCGGCGGAGCCGGCTTCACCGGTCGGGGCGTGTCCGCCTCCAGCGTGGGGCTGAGCCACTCCAGGCCCGAGTCGGGGTCGAGCGTCGCCTCCGCCTCGCGCACCATGATCGCGAGCATGTTGGGCTCGTTGATCGTGCAGACCCACTCGACGCCGTCGAGGATCGAGGTGGCCGTCTCGACGTAGGCGCGGAAGCGGTCCACGGCCCGTTCCCCGTGCCAGCCGCCCTCCTCGGCGAACCATCTCGGCGAGGTGAAGTGGTGGATGGTGACGAACGGGATGACGCCCGCGGCGAGACATTCGTCGATCATGCGCCGGTAGTGCGCGAGCGCCGCGCGCGACACCCTCCCGGGGACCGGCTCGATGCGCGCCCACTCGATGCCGAAGCGGTAGGTGTTCAGGCCCGACTCTGCGACGAGCCGGATGTCCTCGGTGTATCGGTGGTAACTATCGAGTGCGTCGCCGCTGCGATCCGCTCCCGGCATGCGCTCCTCCTGCGCCCAGAAGTCGCTGTTGACGTTGTTGCCCTCGACCTGGTGCGGTGCGGTCGCCGCACCCCAGAGGAAGCCGTCGGGAAAGGTGTGCATTCGTCTCTCGATCATGTGTCGGTGCCGCAGAAATGGCTGGCAGAGGTCGGGACGGGCCTCGGAATGCGAGTTAACGTAGCCGTTACGCCACGCGGAGGTCAAGGAAAAGTGTGTACCGGTCTACGGCATTGCTAGTAGCCAGCACGTGCATCCTGCCGATCATTCGTTACCATTCATAGACCGGTCTACACGTGTGGTGATCTCGGCACCGTAGGATCGGCAGAACTCGGCTGGAGAAGGGGAAGCCCATGGTCGCGCCTGAGCGACGACGAAGAGTAACCATTTCTGACGTGGCGAAACACGCCGGGGTCTCCAAGGCGGCGGTCTCCAAGGTGATCCGGAACGACTACGGCGTCAGCGACGCCATGCGCGACCGCGTCCAGCGGGCCATCGACGAGCTGGGCTATCGCCCGCAGTCCGCCGCGCGGGCGTTGCGCGGGCGGGCGTTCACCATCGGCGTCCTCCTGCAGCACATCGGGATCCCGTTCTACGCCGAAATCGTGACCGGCCTGGTGGACGAGCTCGCCGAGTCCGAGTATCAGGCGATCATGATCCAGGGCGGCACGCGCGACAAGACCGAGAAACGGGCCATCGACGCCCTCATCGACCGGCAGGTGGACGGCATCCTCATGATCGCCCCGCTCGCCGCTCGCACGCATCTGGAGCAGGTGGCCCGCGAGATCCCCACGCTGGTGCTCGGCAGGCACGACCGGTCCCCGGCCTACGACTCGATCGTCGACGACGACCGGACCGGCTCCGAACTCGTCATGGAACACCTGATCGGGCTCGGTCACCGGCGCATCGGGCACATTACCTTCGACAAGGAGCACGGGCAGGCCGCCGACCGCACGCCCCACATCAGGGCCGAGACCTACGAGCGCGTGATGCGCGACCACGGGCTGGCCGGAGAGATCGCCGTTGCCGCGACCTCGTACACCGAGGAGGGCGGCTACCGCGGCGCCCAAGAGCTGCTGAGCCGGTCGCCGCGCCCCACCGCGATCTTCGCCGGTTCCGACGAGGCGGCCCTCGGCGTCCTGGCCGCGCTGCACGAAGCCGGCCTGTCCGTCCCGGGCGACGTCTCCGTGGCCGGCTACGACAACACCAAGCTGGCCGCTCATCCCAACATCGCGCTGACCACCGTCAACCAGGACGGCGTCGTCATGGGCCGCACGGCCGGGCGGCTGCTGCTCGAACGCATCGAAGGCCGCACCTCCGCCGCGCACTTCTCGGTCATTCCGAGCCTGGTCGTGCGGGGCTCCACCGCCTCTCCCCGCCCATGCCCTGCCGATACCGGAACATAACCGGCGCGGACCGTCCGCGACGTGACCGGAGCCGACGCTGCAGGCGACGCGGGTGACCGTGACGATCCGCTTCGATCGACAACCTAGGGCCTGTACGGAGCTGAGATCAGCGGGATTCACCTGCGCAATGGCCCATATTCCTGGTAGGCCATCGCCATGGCGCGTGGAGACCTCACCGATGAGGAATGGTCTTTGATCGAGCTTCACCTGCCCCTGGGTGAGCGAGGCCCGATCCCGGACCTGCGGCAGCAGCTCAACGCCGTGATGTGGTGGTTTCGCACCGGCAGCCCCGCGCTCTTGGGCACCGCGACCGTATGGGCGATCCCGGCGCTCTCCAGCCACAGCCGAAACTTGCTGTCCTGGCCATAGATCTCATCAGATCTCATCGGCGCTCACCCAGCCGAACGGCGCACCCGCCGCCACGGACCGTTCGATCATCGCGCGGGCGAGTGCCGGTCCGGTGGCAAAAGCGACCTCGTCGCCGATGCCGGCGGCCCGGCATCGGGACCGGTCATCGCTTCGCTCCCGGGGCAGGTACAACTCCCGGTCGATCAACGCCCGTCCACGGTCGGAGGCATGGGCGAGGAGCACGCCGATCTGGCAGTTGTCGATCCTTCCGGCGGTGCCGGAGTACTGGCGGGCCACTCCGGCCGAGCGCACGCCCTTCTTGAGGAAGCCGGTCTCATCGACCACCAGGACGCCATGCCGGGCGTCACCCGGGACCTCGACCACGCTCTGGCGCACGTCATCGCGCAGCCCGTCGCTGTCTCGGGCGTAGAAGTTCAGCAGTCGCCGCATCCGCTCCGGGCCGGACTGTCCAGCGGCCTCGGCCAAGGTCCAGCCGTTCTTGCGCTCGCTCTCGCCCGGCAGGCCCCGGACGTAGGCACGCATCCGGCGACGTGTCTGCACCCTTGGGAACCGGCCCGCGAACCGGCCGGCGAACGCCGTGAACCCCGCAGACCATCCAGCCACCGTCTCCGCCGGCATGACCAGATCGTCTACCACGCGACCCTGGATCACAACCTGTTGTTGTCGTAGTAAGCAAGCCGACACGCCGCAACAGCCGTCGCTCGCCGCCTGCTGGGCACTTCCACTACTTCGTGATACTTTATAGCGGTACTCGGTGTCACGGAGTACTAGGGCAAAGGCGAAGAGGACCGGGATGGACGACCTGACGGAGATGCTGAAGGGCACGCTCGAGGGCTGCGTGCTTGAGATCATCGGCAGCGAGGAGACCTACGGGTACGCCATCACGCGTCGGCTGAACGAACTCGGCTTCGTCGACGTCGTCGAGGGGACGGTGTACACCATCCTGCTGCGGCTGGAGAAGAACGGGCTCGTCAAGGTGACGAAACGACCGTCCGGGCTGGGCCCGCCGCGCAAGTTCTATGCGCTCAATGACGCGGGGCGCGAAGAGCTTGCGACGTTCTGGGCGAAATGGGAGTACGTCTCATCACGGATCGACAAGCTCAAGGAGGGCGGGGAATGAACGTCTGGGAGACCATCACGGGCAGCGATCTCACCAGGGAATGGAAGGCGTTCGAAGCCCGGGCCGCGGCATTGCCGGCCGACTACCGGGCGGCGTGGGAGAAGATCAAGGGTCATCTTTTTCCCTACTCGGACTTCACCGGCCGCAACCTGATGCCGATTCTCGACGGTGCTCTGGGGCTGCTCGAAGAGACGGCGTCCGATGGGCAGAGCATTCACGAGGTGCTGGGTGACGACATCGAGGGCTTCTGCGCGGCGCTGGCCGGCGGAGAAGGAGCCCGGAGCCATCGCGACCGGTGGCGCGAGCAGTTGAACAGGAACGTCGCAAGGAAATTGGGCCGGCTGGGAGGCTGACGTGGGCATCCAGGACATCATCGAGGGCAAGAAGCAGTGGCGGGCGCACATGGCGCGGGTCAAGGCGCTCCCGCCGGACTATCGGATCGTCTACAAGGAGATTCAGAGGTACTTCTTCAAGGTCGGGCCGGTCGGGCTGGCTGACGGGTCCCTGCTCTCGGGGATTCTCGATTTCTTCGAGGAGGGCGTGGCGGCCGGCAAGGGAGTCCTGGAGCTCATCGGCAACGACGTCGCGGCCTTCTGCGACGACCTGATCAAGGACTCGCGCACCTACGCGGACATCTATCAGGAGTCCATCGGCGGGAAACCCGGCACGGCCGAGAAGTAGCAGCTGTCGACCCAAGGCGCTGGCGGGTGTTCCTCGACCACCGGGTTTCCTCCTGATGCGTAGCTGCGCGCACCTCGGGCAGGCGTGCTCATGCGGGCAGTCTGCCCCATATGGGCGCCCGCAGGAGCCGAGCTCGACCTTGCGCTTGTCGAACAGGAAGAACGTCTTGATCGCCTGGGCCCGGGCCAGCCGGGTGCCCTTCGCGGTGGCGCGCAGCGCCTTGCCGAAGGTATACATCGGTGTCGGAGGGTTCCATCTCCCACAGCGGCCGGCCGAACCACGCCCGTACCTGCTCCAGGTGCACCACGTCGGAGGAGGTCGTCCCGTCCGACAGCCCCGCCGCCGCCCGGGCCGGCACGAACCCGGACAGCATGTCGGTCTCCAATGCCTCCAAGTCCTCTGCAACGGCCGGGGCACGCGCCACCCGCGGATCCTTCACCACCGCCAGCGCCAACTCCGGCCACCTCGCCTTCACCATCGCCCCGACGAACGGGGGCAGTTCCTCGGAGTAGAAGGAGTTGAGCCGGACGTCGAAGGCGCACAGGGCGATCGTGTCCAGGGTCAGGCGGGTCATGTCGTCGGGGACGTCGATGCGTGCGTCCGGGCCGAAGCGCTCCCAGCGGGTGAACATCTGCTTGGCGATGTCGAGCATCGCGGGGAAGTAGTCCTTCATTGCGACCGGGCCGAAGGCGGAGGTGCTGGCGGAGGCGGCGACGCCGGACGGTGCGTCGGAGTCGCTCGCGACGTCCCATGTGGTGCTCCGGCAGAGCTGGACCTCTGAAATCCGACCCGCTCGGCGTCCGGACGGGCCTGGACGTGGCGGCCCTGATGAATGCGGCGGAGGAGGTGGTGCGGCCGTACCTGACGCGCTGGCCGAAGATGGACCGCAACGCCGCCGTGCAGGACTGGGCGGGGGTGTACTCGTCGTTCCTGCTGCACGCGGAGTGGGCGGCCGAACGGTACGGCGTGCCCGTCCACGCGATCCTGCGCCGCTGCGGCGAACTGGGCCATGTCGGCGGCCGGGAAGACATGATCATCGATGTGGCTCTGCAGTCGAGCAATACTTGATCTACATTGTAAAGGGTAGGGCTTAGTACAAAAATCCGCCCCTGAGCTTCACAAACCCCAACGAGAGCCGACAGCGTGCCGCATGGCGATGTCGGCCCCAGGACTCCCGAAGCTACACCCAGGGGCGAAGTAGCGGTGAGCACTCTTCCGAGTTCGTCGCGTAGGCTCGATCCGGCGGAAGCCGCACCAGATCGCCTGTCGAAGGACACCGCTCTCGGCGCGATTCTCGACGACGACCGGGGCCGTGCCGTTCTCGAGGCACACCTTCCCGCCCTCGTCGGTGACCCGCTACTCGAAGCCGCGCGAGGAACGTCGCCGGCCATGATTGCCGGCTACGCCGGTGAGGCGCTACCGGCGGCCGTCCTCGCGATGATCGACCGTGAGCTATGAGCGCTGCCGTAACGTAGCGATGCCTCAACAAAGGGGAGAGGTTCCGTACGTCGTTCCTCGGCGTACGGGGCCTTCCGGCCGTCATGCCGCCGTAGTGAGTCGTACGGTGATGTACTCCCGCCCCGGCAGATCGACTCGTCCGCTCTCGAATGTCCCCGGCAATTCGTCGATCGTCATGTTCCAGGTGTCGATGATCTCGACGCGGTAGCGGCCGGGTGGTGGGGTCAGCGTGCAGAACAGCGGCTGGCTGAGTCCGAAGTAGATCAGGTAGTACTGGCTGGCGACGCCGGCGGTGGGAGCGTCGGTGTCCGCGGGTGCCCCTATGGGCTCGAGAATGCCACCGGGCGCCTCTGCGGTGATCCGGCGCAGGAAGTCGATGCGCGAGGGGGACTGGCCGGTCAGCTCATCGGGTCACACCTTGTCTTCAGGGGACAGTGTCGGCTCGGTGATCAGCGAGATGCTAGGCGCGTTGTGACGTCGTCATCTGCGCGTGCGCCTCCGCGACGAGCTGGTTGACGGTCTGGGGAGCGATCCGGCCGCCGCTGTACAGCCTACGGCCTCACCGATTCCCCCGTCGGGCAGCTCGCTTGGATCGTCGAGAGGTTCAAAGAGTGGACCGACTGCTCTCAGACGCCCGATGAAGCGGTCGGCCGGGACCGGCTCCTGACCAACGTGATGCTCTACTGGCTGACCGCCACAGCCGGATCCTCCGCCCGCTACTACTGGGAGGATCTCCACACCGCCTGTCCGCCGCGCACCGGGCCACTGACGACCCCCACGGGGGTGGCGGTCTTCGCTGCCGACCTGGCTCGTCCGTCCGGCGGCTGGCCGAACGGGATCACAACATCGTGTACTGGTCGGAGTTCGACGCCAAGTCCGTTGGGGGGGTCGGCCAAGATACGACGGAAACCGGCAACCAGTGATCTTGAGTTGAACTTGCCGCAGGTGAGGTGCTGGGGCGGATCGGCGTCGGCTGCCCGACCAGGGACAGCGATGCGCAAACGCAGCCGGAGGCCCGATCTTGTGTCACTGTTCGTAGTGGACTTCTTCGCGTACCCGCTCAGATCGGTCAACGGCGCACCCGATAGCGCAGGTGAAGCACCCGGTTGCCCTGAATCACCACGTCAGGATCCTCCAACAGGTGCTGCGCGTGGACCGACCCGAAGTAGCGCTTGCCGGACCCGAACACGACGGGTATGACGTCCATGCGCACCTCGTCGATCAGGCCCGCGGCAAGCACCTGGCCACCGACGTCGCCAGCGGCGACCTCGACCATGCGGTCACCCGCAAGCTCCTGTGCCTTGGCCACGGCTGCCTCGACGCCGTCGACGAAGTGAAACGGCGCCTCGGGGTCCCAGCCCTCGGGCATCGGCCGGTGCGACACGACGACCACGTGGTCGATGCCGCTCGGCGGCTTGCCGCCCCAGCCGTCCGTCAGGTCGAAGACGTGGCGGCCGACGATCGTGACTCCGATCTGGTCCCAGTACGCCCGGGTGTAGTCGGAGGACGTCTGCGACACCTTCAGCTCGCCGCTCTCGTCCAACGGGACGTCACCGCTGGACAACCAGTCGAACAGCGGTCCGGGCTGGTCATTCTCGTCCGCGACGAAGCCGTCCACCGACACCGAGCTGTACATGACCACCTTGCCCACGGGGCTCTCCTCTGCTTTGGGGTGCCCCCAAATTAGCGTGTCGTGAGCTGTCGCTCTTGTAAGAAATCAATCGACCGGCAGCGGCCAGCCGTCCAGCGCGTGGCCGGGATGTTCGCGCAGGAACCGCCGCCGGACTTCGACGTACCGGGTCGGCGTGAGCCCGGTGAACGCCCGGAACTCGTGGCCGAAGTGGGCCTGGTCGAAGTAGCCTGCGCCACCGGCGAGGTCGCCCCAGTCGATCGGTCCGGCGGGGTTGATCGCGAACACGGTGGCGGCGAAGCGGTAGGTGCGGGCCAGCCGCTTCGGCGTGACGCCGATGAGCTTCTTGAACCGCTGTGCCAGATGAGTGCTGCTGACACCGGCTGCCACGCTCAGGTCGCCGATCGCCACCGCCCCGCTGGTCGCCGCGATGACGCTGCTCGTATGGCGGACCAGCCCCAGGCCGGCGGTCTCGCACAGCCGTCGCATTAGCTCCTCCTCGAGCAGCGTCAGCATCTCGTGCGGTCCGTCCGCCGTGGCCAGCCGGTCTCGCAGCTCAGCAATGGCGGGCCGGCCCCAAACCTGCTCTACCGTCACCGGCCGGTCACACAGCTCGGCCGCGGGCATCGGCAGGAACGGCGCCAGCCCCCACGGCTTGAAGTGCACGCCGACGGACCGGGTCCGGAGTGGGTAGCCGAACTCCAACGCGCGGGTGGGCATGGTGACCACGCAGCCGTCGGCGTACTCGGCCGTCTCGATGTCGGTGCCGGCGCGGATGCGGAACGGCGCCCCGAGGTTGACGATGAGCAACGCCGCCGGCATCGGCGGCAGCGTCAGCCGGGCGTACGGCGGCGCACCCTCCAGGTAGTAAAGGTCGTCGATCAGCCTGTCCAGCGGCGGTCGCGGCACTCTGGACACGTACTCCACGCCCGCAGTATCGCCGACGCCCCGCCGGCATCGAGCGCCGGGATGGTCCAGCCGCGCTGCCGCCGGAACGGGCGAGCGTCCGGCGTTACGCAGTCGGCAGGTCGGTGAGGTCCAGGCGCCGGTCGGTGCGCAGCTGGATCTCACCGTAGGGGGTCATGTTGGTGTGGAACAGCGGCGTGAGCCCGCGCCGGTCGGCGTCGGTCAGGGCGTTCTCCCACTCGGGTAGGGCGAGGGTGTCCTGGATCATCAGCGTGTTGATCAGACCGAGGGCCGACTGGAGAATGTGCAGGCACGACATCCCCAGTTCCTGTTCTTCGCGCTGGTTGGAGGCGAGCTCTCCGCGCTTGCCGAACTTGATGTAGTCGCCTGCGCCGTTGTAGTTCTCCACCACGTTCAGCCCGGATTCGGTCTCCCGCTGAAGATCGTGGTCGCGAAGCCAGCGGGCCGGGAAGACGGTGCGCTGGGCGCGGCCGACCTCCAGCATCGCGGCGTAGGCGGGGTGGGTGGTCTCGCTGGTGAACCTGCGTAGCAGGGCCTCGGTGGAGGCGGTCCGCAGCCGGAGCGCGGTGGCGTACTTCATCATGATGTCGTAGTTCTGGGTGATGATGTCCCACCGGATCGGCCTGGTCAGCGCGGGTCCGAGCAGCGGGTAAAGGGCGGCAGCGTGTCAGTCGATGGAGGGAATGCAAGGTCCGAAGACGCGCCGGTGAATACCGGTGCCAGCGGTTGGCCCGACCCGTGGTCGGCCGAGCGTGCGGTACGGAGGATGCAGACCATGTTGCACCGTTGGGCGGCCGATGATCCCGGCCGCCGGTTCGGTGACCTGTTCAACCTCGTCCACGACCCGGCGTTCCTGAGACACGCGTGGGAGCGGGTCTCGCGGAATGTCGGGGCGAGGACTCCGGGGATCGACCGGGCCACGGTGGTCTGGATCGAGGCCGTGATCGGGGTCGAGGACTTTCTGGGCCAGCTCCGGGACGCGCTGAAGTCGGGCGGGTTCCGGCTGGTCGAGGTGCGGCAGGTGATGATCCCCAAGGCGAGCGGCAAGGTTCGCAAGCTCGGGATCCCCACCGTTGCCGACCGGGTGGTCCAGGCGGCCCTGAAGCAGGTGCTCGAGCCCATCTTCGAGGCGGACTTCAAGCCGTGCTCGTATGGGTTCCGCCCCAACCGGCGCTCGCTGGTCAAGGCGTTCTTGAAATCCGGGGTCATGACGGCCGACGGAAACCGGGAGGAGACCTGGACCGGAACCCCGCAAGGCGGGATCCTCTCCCCGCTGCTGGCGAACATCGCACTGTCGGCGCTGGACGATCATTTCGACCGGCAATGGCATGAGGAGATGGGCACCCGACGCGCGGCGGAGCGAACCGCGCCGCCCGCCGGCACGTCTACCGATCATGAGGATATTGCCCGCCGTCGTGCTCCTCGCGCTCGTGACGGCCTGCGGCTCCGGCCCAGCACCGGTCACTGCCGAGGAGTTCACCGACCGTGCCCGTGAGGTCGCCGGACGCTGGCAGGGTTCGACGGAGCGCGAGCCGTGGATCGCGGGGTTCGTCCCGCTGCGGAACCTGACCCTGGAGCCCGATCGGGAGCGCACGCCCCGCTGGGTCGGACGGAGTGTGATCAACAGCGCCTGGAAGCTGGAGACCGCGCTCCCGGCCGAGGCGCCGGCCCCGGCCAAGCTGCGCTGGACCGATGGGGGCACGCTGAGCGTGCCGGTCCTGGCGGCCACCGCCGCCTACGCCGGGCTCAGCAAGCCCAAGTCCTTCGCCGACGAGAAGTGCCCGGCCCAGGGTTGCCGGCCCCTGCGCGTGATCGCGGTGGCGCGGGGCGAGGCCACGATGCCCAGCAGCCGGGGGGAGGTGCGGGTACCGACGTGGGACTTCACTGTGAAGGGCGTGCCGGAGCCGTTCCGGCGGGTGGCGGTGGACCCGGCCGCGATGGGCGGGCCGCCCCGGCCGCTGGGCGACGGGATCCAGGAGGTGCACACCTACGAGGTGCGCGCGCCGGCCGAGCTCCGGCTGAGCTACCTGCACGGCATCTGCGACACGACGTACGGCTCGCGCGTCCATGAGACGCCCGAGGCGGTGGTCGTGGACGTCGACGTCCGGCGCGACGACGACGTGGAGGTCTGCCCTGCGGTGGGGAAGATCGACCGGATCGGCGTCATACTGCGCGAGCCCCTGGGCCGCCGGGTGGTGCTGGACTCCAGCAGCGGGGTGCCCCTGCTGCCGCACGGCGACATCCGCCTGGCCGAGTTCCAGAACTATGACCCGCGCCGCTCCTAGCCCGGCGACACGTATGTGCGGGCCGCAACGTGTGGCTCTGCGGCATCGCTAAGCCCGGCCATGGCCTGTCCGCCACCCGACTGGGAAACGATCACCGTTCACCGCTCCTAAGAAGTCCTAACAGAATGAGCTGAACGGTATCTTTGCAGGTCATCGGTTGTTGTACCTGGCATGGGGAAGGGTGAGCAGCTGCCCTGGATCGTTTCAGATGAGCTGTGGGAGCGGATCGAGCCGTTGTTGCCGAGAAGGTGCAGCGCCGCTACCGGCATCCCGGGCGCAGACGGCTCGATGACCGTAAGGCCCTGTGCGGCATCCTGTTCGTGCTCTACACCGCGATCCCCTGGGAGTTCCTGCCGCAGGAACTCGGCTTCGGCTCGGGGATGACCTGCTGGCGCCGGTTGCGCGACTGGCAGCAGGCCGGGGTCTGGGACCGGCTGCACCAGCTACTGCTGGCCGAGTTGCACGCCGGCGACCAGCTGGACTGGTCCAAGGCGGTGGTCGACAGCTCCCACGTGCGGGCGCTCAGGGCGGCCCAAAACCGGTCCGAGCCCGGTCGGCCGCGCCAAGGCGGGCTCGAAACACCACGTGATCACCGACGGTAACGGCATCCCGGTGGCCGTGCGCCTAACCGGCGGCAACCGCAATGACGTCCTGCAGCTGATGCCACTGATCGAGGCGATCCCGCCGGTGCGCGGCAAAGTGGGCAAGCCCCGCCAACGGCCCAGGACGCTGTACGCCGACCGGGCCTACGACCACGTTCGGTGCGCGAGAAACGGATCGCCCCGGTCATCGCCCGCCGCGGTACGACGCACGGCTCCGGCCTCGGCGTTCACCGCTGGGTGGTCGAGCAGACGATCGCACTGTTGCACTGGTTTCGTCGGCTACGCATCCGCTGGGAGATCCGCGACGACATCCATGAAGCCTTCCTGACCCTCGCTCTTGCGATCATCTGCTGGCGTCGTCTCACCCGCTGACCGTGTTTTGCTAGGAGTTCTAACAGTACTAGTCAGAGTCCCGGGATGGTTTACCGGGCGGGGATGCCGGTGCAGGTGGTGTCCCTGGCGGGCAGGACACCGTCGAGCAGGTAGCGGTGGACGGCTCTGTCGACGCAGGCGTTGGGGGTGGAGGTGAACACCCCGGACACCAGGTGGCGGAAGGCGCCGCGCACGGTGACCATGCGGGAGCCGCTCAGGGCCCGGCGCATCGCCCGCTGCCCCGGATAGGGGGTCTTGGGGTCGCCGGAGGCTCCGATGATCAGGGCCGGGACGGCGTTGCGAATCTGGGTGGGAGGCTCGGCAGGGGAGGCCGGCCAGAATGCGCAGGGCAGGTTCATGGCGCGGGTCAGCGGGCCGAACAGAGGCTCGTCAGCGCGGTGGGCCTGGATGTCGCGGTAGTGGGCACCGACATCACGGGAGGCGGGCCCGTCCGCGCAGGTGATCGCCATCCGCGCGCTGCCGGCTCCGTCCGCCTCCGGCGAGGACAGGAACGTCAGCCCCTCCTCCAGGGAGCGGGTCGGGGTGACCTCGGCCCCGCGGGCGGCGTCGTTGAGAACCTGAAGGTCGGCGGCCAGAGAGGCATAGTCCTGCTCGCCGTCCCTGCCCAGGCTGACCAGCAGGATCACCGGGAACATGTGGGTGTCGACCCGGTGGCGGCCGATCCGCAGCGGATCGCGGGCTGCGGCCCGATCGATCCGGTGCACGGTGTCCAGGACCCGGGCGGTCGTGGAGCCCAGGCGGTAGCGGTCGTGACGGTGGGCGGCCCAGCCGGCCCACTCCTTCAGGGCCGCGGCCAGGGCCGGACCCATCGGGCGGGCGTAGCCGGGTCCGGCGGTGTCGGGGTCCAGGGCGCTGTCGAGGACGAACCGGTCGGCGCGGCCGGGGAACAGTTGCATGTAGACCGCGCCCAGGTAGGTGCCGTACGACCCGCCCAGATAGGACAGCTTCGGCTCGCCGAGGGCGGCGCGGATCACGTCCATGTCGCGGGCGGTGGCGCGGGCCGAGGCGTGGGGCAGCAGCTCCCGCTGTCCCACGCAGCGGGCGGCCAGGTCCTCGGCCTGTGCGGCGATCCGGTCGAAGGCGCGCCGGTCCGGGCCGGTCGAGCGCAGGTAGTCACCGATGGGCCACTGGCAGTTCATCGGGGTGCTGCGTCCGGTGAACCGGGGGTCCATCCCGATCAGGTCGTAGCGGGCCGCCAGCGCGGGAGCGGCCGCCTTGAGCAGCGGTGCGTAGATCCTTCCGGGGTCGCCGGGGCCGCCGGGGTTGATCAGCAGCGCGCCGCGCCGGCGCCCAGGGTCGGTGGCCTGCAGCCGGGAAATCGCGACCTTGATGGTCCGCCCGTCCGGACGACTGTAGTCCAGCGGGACCGTGACCTCGGCGCAGCGCGCCCCGGCGGCGTCCAGCTGGGCGCCGAGCTCGTCGCCGGGACCGGTCCGGCAGTCGCGCCAGAGGTTCTTCTGCTGTTCGAGATGGGCGAGTTCGTGGTCCGGTCCGGACTGCCGGGCTCCGGAGGCGGCCAGGGCGCTCGCGCATCCGGACGGGGCGAGCAGAGCGATGATTACGGCGGTGGCCACGGAGGTCTTTCTCATGGGGCCAGCGTCGCGACCGGGCCGCACGGCTCGCATCGGCCATCAAGCCGATCAAGGAACCCTGCGTCTCGGCCGTTCGGCCAGGGTAAGTGCGTCGGGACGCCGCGCCCCCGGAGGGGATAGTTCTTACACACCACAGACGCACTGGGCAGGGGCACTGTCCCTTTCCGCCGTACTTGGTCCACCCTCACAGTAGTCCCGGAACCGTCCCGTATCGGTGCGCCGCTACCGTGGCGCCCGTCGTCGTCACGAAGGATTGGTTCGGCGTGAGCACCATCCACCAGTTGAAGGTCACCTTGGACGATCCGCTGGGCGTCGGTGGCCGAGGTGCCGGGCCGCTGCCCTTCGTCGATCTCGGCCTGGCGCACCCACCCCCGCAATGCCTCGCGGTGAACGCCGAGCTGGTCGGCCACCCGGGCGATCGCGCCTGGGGCGCCGCCGGTCTGCCGGCGGATCTCGAACACCATTCGGACCGCGCGCTCACGAAGCTCTTGGGGGTACTTCCTCGGGGCTGGCATCGTGTCGTGATTCTCCCTTCCGCCAGCAGGTGATGCTGGCTTCAGGGCCTCCACGAAAGTCGGAGTGGTTCACCGCCGTGGCCCGGCTGAGAGCGCAGGGCTTCGATGTGCGTGATGAAGACGTCGTCCGCCTGTCGCCCTTCATCCACGCGCACGTGAACATGCTGGGCCGCTACTCCTTCGCCCTGCCTGAGCTGCCCGGCGGGTTGCGGCCACTGGGAGATCCAGGTGACGTCCATGACGACGACCTCGGCGGCTGACAGCCCTTTCACGCCTCAAGAAGGATTGGTGCAGGAACGAGCGGCAGGAAGCCGATCTTCGCCTCGGCCCGGTGACGGCGCCGGGCCCTTGCCCGCAGGCCTCGCCGCGGCGTGCGGCGGGGCCCTGGCCGGCTCGCAGGTCAGCAGCAGCCCGCGCTCGCACTGGCGGTGACCGGAACGTCCTGGCCGCCGGCCTGCCCGCCGGTGGGGCCGCAGGCACACGGCGCGGCCGGGTCCTGGGCGGTGGCGGCGGACTTGCCGAGGGTGTCGGCATCGGCCTTGACCACGTAGACCTCCCACGGTTCGGCGCCGGGCCCGCGGACCCACACCTTGTCCTGCAGGGCATAGCAGCAGGAGGTGTCGTTCTCGGTGAAGGTCGCGAGCCCGGCGTCGGCGAGCCGCTGGGCGGCGGCGGTGACCTGGTCGGTGTCTTCGACCTCGACGCCGAGGTGGTCCATGCGGGTCTCCTGGCCCTTCTCGCCTTCCAGGAGCACCAGCTTGAGAGGGGGTTCGGCGATGGCGAAGTTGGCGTAACCGGGGCGGCGCTTGGCGGGTTCGACGCCGAAGAGCTTGGAGTAGAAGGCGATCGAGCCCTCCAGGTCCCCGACGCGCAGGGCGAGCTGAACACGGGACATGGTGATCTCCCATCAGAAACCTTGTATCGACGGATGTCGATACAAGGGAAGGTTGTCATTATGGATAGATGCCTGTCAACATAGACATATGTCAAAACAGATGCTGCCGGTGTTCCCGGCCGCCGACGGGTGCTGCACGCCGATGGCCCGCGAACCGCTGGGCGAGGCGGACGCGGCCGCGCTGGCGCGGACGTTCAAGGCGCTGGCCGATCCCGTCCGGCTGCGGCTGCTGTCGCTGATCGCCTCCTTTGAGGGCGGACAGGCGTGCGTGTGCGATCTGACTGGCCCGTTCGACGTCTCCCAGCCGACCATCTCCCACCATCTGAAGGTGCTGCGCGAGGCCGGTCTCGTCGGGTCGGAGCGGCGTGGGACATGGGTGTACTACTGGGTGGTCCCGGCCGCGATGAACCGTCTGGCGAGCCTGCTCCAGGTTCCCGGGCAGGTTTCCGCCCCGCCGGGCTCGGGCACATGAGCCTGCCTTTGGGGCGGCGCCTGGCCGCTGAGGCGACCGGTACCGGCGCCCTGGTGGCCGTCGTGGTCGGCTCGGGCATCCAAGCCGATCGGCTCAGCTCCGATGGCGGTGTGGCGCTGCTGACCAATTCCCTGGCCACGGTCTTCGCCCTGGGCGTGCTGATCGCTTTGCTGGGGCCGGTCTCGGGCGCGCATTTCAACCCGGTGGTCTCCCTGGCCGCCTGGTGGCACGGCCGCCGCGGCGGCGAGGGCCTGGCTCTGCGCGAGGTGGCCGCCTACACCGGCACTCAAAGCGCCGGGGCGATCACCGGCGCCCTGCTGGCCAACGCCATGTTCGACCTGCCCCCGGTGCAGCGGCCTGGCCGGCGTAGCCCTGGCCGCGGCCCTGTTCCCGTCAGCCGCCGGCATCAGGCCCGAGGTATCCGACGCCGCCACCCCTACCTTCGCCGAGCAGGAAAGTTCACACCCGTGAGTACTCACGTTCCGTCCGTGCGGACGGCATCGGGGTTATCGCAGATAATTGGTTACTATCTGCGGTCAATTGCGCTCGAAGAAGCTCGACATAGAACCACACTGCGATGACCTGCTCGGACACGGCTTAGCGCACGATTCGGTTCTGATGTTCCTCAGACCCCGCGTTCCTGCTCGGCTTTCCGGGTCCGGGCTTCCTGTTCCTTCAGCTGGCGACGGAGATCAGTGAGCTCGTGCTGCTGGTCGCTGGCCTGTTGTTCCAGTTCGGTGCTGTGGGCGGTCGTGGTGGCATGCAGCTCGGTGAGTTCGGTGGTTCGCTGGCGCGCGGCGTCACGATCGTGCTCGGCCTGACGCTGCCGGTCGGCGGCACGCTCACGGCGACGTGAGACGCCCGCGTCGCGCATGAGATGAGGACGAGGTGCGCCTCTCGTGGGCGGCGGCCAGGTGGAGGTAGGCGGCGGCCGTCCAGGTGTAGGCACGATCGCGCAGGCCCTGGCCGGTGCGGGCGTCGAAGTTCTCGGCGAACCCCGACCTCTCACACAGCGCGCGGAAGCGGGTGCTGATCTCGTCGGCCAGGTCCGGATATCCGGCGCGGCGCAGTCCGTCCTCGATCAGTACGGTCGAGGGTGCCCAGATGGGACCGCGCCAGTAGCCGTCGTCCAGGTAGTGCGGCGAGCCTGGCAGCTCGGTCGCGAGCCCGAACGCGGTCAGGTGCCGCTCGATCCCGGCGGCCAGCGCCGCGCGGACGGGACGCGGCAGTTCCTCCCCCAGTACGATCGGCATGAGGTCGAGCAGGCTGGAGCTGGACCAGGTACGTCCCGACAGCACGCCACGGGCGACGAACCGTTCGCCGTCCCACAGCTCGGCGAGCAGCGCGTCGCGCATCCGGTCGGCCTGCGCGCTCCACCGGGCGGAGGCGTCCGGGCCGGGGGCCAGGCGGGCCAGTTCGCGCAGCTGGAGGATGAGGAAGGCGGCCAGGTCGGCGCTCTGCACGACGCGTTCGGGGTCGAAGGTGGTGGCGTTGTCCCAGCCGCTGTCGTTGCCATGCTGGTAGTGCGGCAGCTCGTGGCCGGGGACGCGGCGGGCGGTGAGCCAGAAGGTGGTCCAGCGTTCCAGCAGCGGGTAGACGTCCGGCGTCGCAGGAAGGTGCCGCAGGGCCCAGCCGTGGATGGGCGGTTTGACGAAGTTGTAGAGGATTTCGGAGTGGGTGATGGAGTCGGGGAGCGCACCGGAGGCGTCCTGGTGGTCGAAGGGGAGGCGATACTGGTCCCAGGCCAGGCCGGGCAGGCCCCCGGCGACGGCGATGGCGTTGAAGCAGTGGTCCCAGCTCCATACCTTGTCCATCCAGTGCTTCGACATCAGCACCGCCGGGCGGGTGACGAACCCGGCCGGGCGCACGGTGGCCGACCACAACACGTAGGCGGCCAGTTCGGCGGCGGGCGTCCGGTCGCCGCGCCACGGCGCGACCGCCTCCGCGAACGCGTCGAACTCCGCCCGCGCCGCTTTGACCACCTGGTCGAAGGGGTCTTTGGCGGCGTAGGGGGCGCGGGCGGTCTCGTACTCCTCGATGGCGATCTCCCACTCGCCGCTCAGGCGGATTCCCCGCTCGGCGGCGCCGAGCACCTGCGCGCCCAGGTGCTCGGCCCGCCCGCCGAGAAGGGTGATCCGGTAGCGGCGGCCGGTCTGGTAGAGGGTGAAGATGTACGAGCCGTCCACGGGGTCCTGGTAGAAGTACGGGCCGCTGAACGGCGTCAGGACCGGGTCCGCGGCCAGCACGCGCAGCCCGAGGCCGCGGCCGCGCACCCGCACCGTGTCCGCGCTCTCGTAGGCGAGGTCGATCAGGCGCTCACCGTCGTGCCAGGTGAGCCGGTGCGGGGTGGCCGTGATCGCTGCGGCGGTCTCGGGGATCAGCTTCATGACCGCGTGCATGCCGGTCTGGTGCGAGACCAGATGCACCTCCTCCGCGTAGGTCCCTTCCGCCACCACGGGCGAGAAGCCGAACCACGATCCGTGGTAGCTGAACGGGATCTCCCACAGGGAGAACACCGGGCCTGAGGCGGCGACGCTCATGGAGCGGAGGTCCCTTCGAGTTCAGGTGAGGTGGATGTAGTCCAGTTCGGCGTATCCGGTGCCGCCCGCGAAGTACGGCGAGCCCTTGGCCAGGCGGATCACGTTGTAGCCCGCCCGCAGCGTCACCGTGGTGCTGATCGTGGCGCCGAACTGGCCCCACGCGGCGGTCGGCGGGTAGCTGACCGTGCTCCAGGCGCCGCCGTTGTAGGCCAGGCCCTGGGTGGCGGTGGCGCCGGTGCCGTTGGCGTAGCCGATCGTCATCGTGTACGCGCGGGCCGCGGGCACGTTGACGACGAAATCGACGTAGCTGTCGGTGCGCGGGGTGCCGGAGTTGTCGATGCGGCCGACGTAGCCGCCGCCGGACGCGCCGGCGCTGCTCAGCCGCTGGGCGCGGAAGACCGAGGCGTTCTCGGCCTCGTAGCGCTGCTGGTAGGCCGGCACGTCGGCGGCCGGCTCGACGACGAGCTGGTAGGCGCTGGCGGCCACCATGTTCGGCACGGAGACGCTGAGCTGGCCGCCCGAGACGGTGCGGGTGGTGGTGGAGATGGTGGTGGGGGCGGTCACGGCGGTGAAGCGCCCGCTGGAGGGGGTGGACAGGAGGGTGACGCGGACGCTGGAGCCCAGCGCGCCGAGGCCGGTCAGGTTGACCGTGTTGGTGCCCGCCTCGTCACCGAACACGACGTTGACGATCTTGCGGGTGGGGTCGTAGGCGGCGAAGCCGTCCAGGCCGGTCTGAGCACCTGGCGTCGTGGAGACCATGTTGCCGGCCATGTCGCCGTACCACTTGTAGAGCCACCATGTGCCGGTCGGCTGGTTGTTGTTCACGACCAGGCCGTTCATGGTGCCGTACTCGTACCAGAAGGCGCGGTGCGCGGACTCGACGCCGCCGCGCTCGAACTTCGCCACGTAGCTGGCCACCCGGCCGGGCACGTCCACCTCGGCGGGGGCGGCGTACTCGTTGATGGAGATGCGGCGCGGGCTGATGCCCAGCGAGGCCTCCAGGTTGCGGTAGTCGGCGAGGTCGGCGGCGATGCGGGCGGGGTTCTGCAGCTCGTGCCAGCAGATGATGTCGGGCAGGGTGCCGGTGTCGCGGGCGCGGGTCAGGAACGCCTGCATCCAGGCGCGGTTGTAGACGGCGGTGCTCGGGCCGACGATCGGGGTCTGCGGGTCGAGGGCGCGGACGGCCCGGTACGTACGCACCCAGCCGTCGTTGAAGTTGCCCGCGGCGGCGGTGTTCCAAGTGTAGTCGGGCTCGTTCCAGAGCTCCCAGCCGATGACGTTGGTGACGGTGGTGGCGTTCAGGCGGGCCCGCACCATGGTGTCGACCTTGGCCAGCCAGTCGTCCCAACTCACCCACCGGTAGGGGAAGTCGGGGTAGATGTCCGGCATGCGGATGAACTGGCCGGCTCCGACGCGGGTGGCCTGTGGGGCGATCAGCAGGGAGTCGCCGCCGGGCGGCTGGCCGTTGGGCCTCTGGCCGACGCCGGGTGCGGGCTGCGTCAGCGAGTTGACCTTGATCGGCAGCAGTGTGGAGTCGGCCGGGCGGGAGTTCTCCGCCAGGCCGTACAGGCCGCCGGAGGCGGCGTGCGTGACGGGGCGGAACGGCTGGGCGACGTTGACGGTGAGGGTGGCGCCGGCCGCCGCGGCCGGTGGTGCGCCGGCCACCACGGTAGCGGCCGTGGTGACCAGGGCTAAGGCGAGCACTCGGATGCGGGACATGAACGTCACTCTCCTTGTGGTGGGGGTTGATCAGAGGAGACGGGCAGGAAGAGGCGCATGCTCGACGGCCCGCGCCGCGCCCATCCGTGGTAGGGCGCCAGCCGCACGTCGAACCACTCGCCGGGGGCGGCGCCCACCGGACCTGCGGGATAGGGCCAGGCCCTGCCGGCGAGGTCGAGCACCCGGCCGCGGACCACCGCGCCACCGGGAACGGCCCGTGGAACGGCACGGGGATCGACGACCAGGGAGTCGAGCCCGCCGGGATCGGGCAGGTCGCGGGACTCCAGACACAGCACCTCGGGCCCGCGTTCCACCGCCACACACCCCCGTACGGCGTCGATGCGCGGGTCGGGCCAGGTGAAGCGGGGCTCCATGGGCAGGTCGAGGACGATCTCGTCGCCGGCGCGGAAGGCGCGCCGCACGCTCACCAGGCCGGGCTCGGCCGGGCGGGTCCGGTCGCCCTCGGTCAGCGTGGCCCCCGCGGCCCAGGCGGGGACGCGCAGGGTGAGCGTCCAGGGCGCGTCCGCGTCGGCCGCGATCCTGACGCGAACGGTCCCGCTCTCGGGATAGGCGGTCTCGACGTCCACGGACACCGGCCGCCCGCCCGGCAGCTCGGCGCGGATCTCGCAGGGCGCGTACTGGTGGATCCGCAGGCCGTCGTCGTCGCTGGTGGCCAGGTAACCGTGCAGGCTGGCCAGGGTGCGGGCGACGTTCGTCGGACAGCAGGAGACGTCGAACCAGGCGGCCCGCGCGCCCGCCTCGGCGCGCGGGCTCACCTCGTCAGGATCGGCCGGTTTGCCGGAAACCCGCTGGTGGAGGGGGTTGGCGTAGAAAAAGGCCCGGCCGTCGGCGCTCGGGGAGGTCGCGATGACGTTGTAGAGCGTGCGCTCGATGAGGTCGGTGTAGCGCACGTCGCCGGTGGCGAGGTGCAGCCGCCAGGAGACCATGATCGAGGCGACTCCGGCGCAGGTCTCGCAGTAGGCCCGGTCGGGAGGCAGCTCCCAGTCCTCGCCGAAACCTTCGTCCTGGTGGCGCGAGCCCATGCCGCCGGTGATGTAGGTGCGGCGGGCGACCGAGTGTTCCCACTGGCGTTCCACGGCGCGCAGCAGTTCGTCGTCGCCGCGCTCGACCGCGACGTCGACCGCCGCGGCGGCGAGGTAGAGCGCGCGGACGGCGTGGCCGCGCCACACGTCCGCCTGCCTGATCGGGACGTCGTCCTGGAAGTACGCCCGCCCCAGCGGGATGTCCCTCAGCCTTCCGTGACCGCGGCGGTCGAGGAACAGGCGGGCCTGCTCGACGTAGCGCTTGTCCTCCAGGGCGCGGCCGAACTCGGCCAGGCCGACCTCGATCTCCGGATGGCCGCAGATCCCGTCGAGCCCGCCGGGGCCGAAGGTGCGGCACACGTGGTCGGCGGCCCGCCGCGCGACCCGTACCAGGTCGTCCTCGCCGTGCGTGCGCAGCCGGGCCACGGCGGCCTGGAGCAGATGCCCGGTGTTGTACAGCTCGTGGCCCATCTCCAGGTCGCTATAGCGCGGCGGCTGATCACCGTGGCCGAAGCAGGTGTTGAGGTACCCGTCCGGGTCCTGGGCATGGGCGACGCGGGCGGTGAGCCGCTTGATCGCCGCCTCCGCCTCCGGGTCGCCGGTCCTGGCGCTCTCCCAGGCCAGGGCCTCCAGCAGCTTGTAGACCTCCGAGTCGGAGAACGACCAGCCGGGACGGTCGGGCCCGGTGGTCCCGTCGGCGACCCGGTCGAAGTTGGCCAGCCAGCCGAGGCGCTCCATCCACGCTTCGCAGTGGGCGAGCGTCGCCGTGGCGTTCACGGCCTGCCGGTCGCCCCAGAACCCGCCGGTGAGCGTGACCTGCGCGAGCCCGAGGGGGCGTGCCCGGCCGTGTGACGGCAGCACGGGGCTGGTCATATGGTGAAAACCCTTTCTTTCAGTCCTTTACGGCGCCCGCGGTGACCCCGGCGGCGATGTAGCGCTGCGCGAGGACGAGAAGGAAGGCCGCGGGAAGCGACGCGATCACGGCGGTCGCCATGATCGAGTTCCATTGCGTGGTGTTGTTGCCGATGTAGCGGAAGATGCCGAGCGTGATCGGGATGACGTCGCTGTTGCGGTTGAGCGTCGAGGCGAAGATGAAGTCCGACCACGCCCACAGGAAGGCGAAGAGCGACACGGTGATCACGGAGTTGCGGCTGAGCGGCAGCACGATCGACACGAACGTCCGCCAGGTGCTCGCCCCGTCGATCTGCGCCGCCGCCATGACCTCGGCGGGAATGCTCGCCATGAACGCCCTGAACAGCAGCACCCCGAACGGCACGGCCAGCGTCGAGTCGGCCACGATCAGGCCGGGAACGGTGTTGAGCAGCCCCAGCCTGATGTAGATCGCGTAGAAGCCCATGGCCATGACGACCGCCGGGATCATCTGCGCGACCAGCAGCAGGAAGTCGATCGTCCGCCCTCCGCGCGGGCGCAGCTTGGCCAGGGCGAACCCGGCGGGCAGGGACACCGTGAGCGTGAGCGCGACCGTGCCCAGGCCGATGAAGAGGCTGGTGGCCAGGGCTGGCAGTTGCTGGCCGAACGCGGCGGCGTACCCCTCGAACGTGGGGTCCCACGGGAACCAGTGGGGCGGGTCGGCCCGCATGTCACTGGTCTTGGTGAGCGAAACGTTGAACATCCAGTAGACAGGAAAGAGCATCACGCCCACCAGGACGACGCCCACGACGGTTCTCCACGCTCTCATGCCGTCTCCTTCTGCAGGCGCACGTGGGCGAGCCCGGCGGCGAAGGCGATGAGGATGAGCAGGTTGCCGACGGCCGCCGCGGGGGAGAAGTCGGGCTGGCCGGTACCGAACGCCTCGCGGTACGACCAGATGGCCAGCGTCGTGGAGGCGTCCGCGGGTCCGCCCCGGGTCATGATCCAGATGATGTCGACGACCTTGAGCGTGTAGATCAGCCCGAGCAGCAGCGTGATCATCGACACCGGCCGCAGCAGCGGGAACGTGATGTGACGGAACCGCTGCCATGCCCCGGCCCCGTCCAGCCCGGCCGCCTCGTACAGGTCTGCGGGGATGTTCTGCAGCCCGGCGTACAGGATCACCAGGTTGAACGGGACGCCGAGCCAGATGTTGGCGATGGTGACCGCCAGCAGCGAGGTGTCCGGGGAGGTCAGCCAGTTGATCTGCCCGATGCCGAAGGCCCGCAGCGCCGCGTTGACGATGCCGTTCTCGCTGTTGAGCATCCACGACCAGGTGGACGCGGACACGATCAGCGGCAGCAGCCACGGCACGAGGAACATCGCGCGCAGCGCCGCCGAGAGGCGGAAGCGGCGGTGGAAGAAGACCGCGAGTGCCAGCCCGATGGCGTACTGGGCGGCGATGGAGCCCAGCGTGAACAGCGCCGTGTTGCCCAGCGCGCTCAGGAACGCGTCGTCGGTGAGGATCTTGAGGTAGTTCTCCAGGCCGGTGAACTCCGGGTCGCCCTGGATGAAGGCGCGCGGCGTGTAGTCGTGCACGCTCAGTTCGATGTTGCGGTAGAGCGGATAGGCGTAGAAGAGGAGCAGGTAGACGATGAGCGGGGCGAGGAAGGCGGCGGCCGTCCACCGCTGTGCCCGCCCCCGTGGGGGAGCCGTGTGCGCCACTGCCCCCACCGCGACCGTCCCGGTGCGAAGCGAGGTCATGGGATCAGTTGCCGGTGGCCTGCTTCGCCTGCCCCTGCGCCTGCTTCAGCGCGTCGGCGGGGCTCGCCGAGCCGCTCAGCGCCTTCTGCACGCCGGTCCACAGCGCCTCGGAGATCTTCGGGTAGTCGGTGCCGAGGTTGTCACTGGTACGGCCCTTGGCGCTGCGTACGGCCTCCACCCACGGCTTGAGCGTGGCCTCCTTGGCGAGGATGGCCTCCTGGCCGGCGGCCGTCGAGGGGATGTAGTACGCGAACGTGGTGCCGGTCTCCACCAGGCCCTCGGGCGTCGTCATGCATTCGAGGATCCTCTTGGTGACGGCGTACCTGGCGGTGTCCTTCTGCACGGGGACGGTGATGAACTCACCGCCCGTGGGCGTGGGGGCGACGCCGCCGTCCTTGCCGGGGATCTGCACGATGCCGGTCGGGAAGTCCGCCTTCGCGGCGCTGTTGATCTGCCAGGTGCCGTTCTCGGCGAAGGCGAACTCGCCGGTCAGGAACTCTTCCCAGGTGGTGTTCTGTGAGTTGCTGATGACCGAGTTGGGGGCGATGCCGTCCTTGACCCACGAGGTCCACAACGTCAGCGCCTCGACGGCCTGGGGCGAGTCGAGCTGGGTGAGCTGTGCGCCGGCGCCCCAGAACCACGGCAGGAACTGGAAGGAGCCCTCCTCCGTGCCGATGGCCGCGAAGGTGATCGGCTTCTTGCCCGCCGCCTTGACCTTCTTCAGCGCCGCGTCGAACGAGGCCCAGTCCTTGATCGAGACCGGGTCGACGCCCGCCTCGTCCAGGATCTTCTTGTTGTAGTAGAGGGCGAGGGTGTTCGAGCCGATGGGGATGCCGTACGTCTTGCCATCCAGTTCGCCGGCGGCGATGAGGTTCTTGTCGAACCTGGAGGTGTCGAGGCCGAAGTCGGCCATCGTGGTGAGCATCCCGGCGTCGGCCAGCGTCGAGACGGCCGGGTTGTCCAGGAGGATGACGTCGGGCGCGTTGCCTTCCTGACCGGCCAGGAGTGCCTGGTTGGTGAGGGCGGTCGTGTCGTAGGCGGTGCGCTGGATGGTGACGCCTGCCTGCCCGCCGCAGGTGTCGACCCGCTTGGCCCAGGCGGAGTTCGCGTCGTGCTGCGGGTACGGGTCCCACCAGGTGTACGCGCCGCTCGTGGTGGTGGTGGTGGTGGCGGTGGCGGAGGAGGCGCCGCTCTGTGGCGGCGTGGAGGCACAGGCGGCCAGGGCCAGGACGGCGGTTCCGAAGACCGCCGCCCTCGTGGACACCGACGGACGGTTCATCGATTCCTCCAATGTTAACGCTCCCATTTCGAGCGCGCTGTAAGTGTGGGGAGTCAGGGGCCTGGTGCTAGCGGGAGTGCGGCCTCGGGGGCGCGGTGCTGCCCCGATCGGCCAGTTCGGGCGAGATGAAGCGCACCACGAACGGCTCTTTCCTGGCCGCCGTGGACTCCACGCGGCGCACGAGCTGGCGCACGGCCATGGAGCCGAGGCGGTCGGGCGCGCTCTCGATGAACGAATAGGGCAGGGAGAAGGTCGCGGCGAAGTCGGCGGAGTAGCGGCCGATGACCGACAGGTCCCCGGGCACCCGCTGCCCTCGCTGGTAGGTGACCGAGGGCAGCGCCGCCGCGACCGCCTCGTTGTTGATCAGCAGGCCCGTCGCCGCCGGGTAGGCGTCGAGGAGGCCGTTGAGCAGGCGTCCCACGGCTGGTTGCCGGGACTCCCCGTAGACGGCGTGCAGGGTGAGGCCGAGCTGACGGGCACGTTCGAGTGCCGCGTCGCGCAGCCGCCACACGTACGCGCCGCCCCGCTCGACCACGTGCTCCGGATGGGAGATCAGGATGAGCTCGCGGTGGCCGAGCCGGTGGAGGTGGTCCACCATCACCCGCCCGGCCTCCTCGAAGTCCAGGTCGAACACGTCGAGCCCGGAGCAGTCGCCGGGCAGCCCGACCAGCGCGCCCGGCTGCGGCGCGGCGCGCAGGATGGGCAGCCTGGCGTCCTCCTGGGCGATGTTCATGAGGATGACGCCGTCGACCATCCGGGAGTCGGTGATGCGGCGCAGCGCCCGCTCCCCGTCGGCCTCGGTGACCAGCAGCGTGTCATAGCCCAGGTCGCGGGCGGTGTTCGTGACGCCCAGGATGTACTGCAACATCGCGGGCGCGAACTCGTCTTCGTGGAACTGGGCGAGCAGACCGAGGACCTTGGTCTGGGCTGTGGCGAGCGCGCGGGCGCCTGCGTTCGGCGTGTACGCGAGCGCCTCGGCGGCCGCCAGCACGCGCCGGCGCACCTCCTCCGAGATGGGCCGCTTGCCCGACAGCGCGTACGACGCCGTGCTGCGGCTCACCCCGGCCTCCCGGGCCACGTCTCCGATCGTCGCCACCCTCACCTCCTGATCGTTGAACCGGTTCGATGATTGCGTTGCACTGCTCCCTCGTATCATTGCCCCGGAGCCGTCTTCTTCCTGGAGATGGGCAGGCTTACGTCACACCGACGGCATCCTGCGATCACCGGAGCGAGCGAACCGGTTCAACGATGTGGGCTCGACTGTCGCGCCCCGTACGCGGGACGTCAAGACCGCCCACAACCGGCGATACCGAATCGTGATATGTCGGAAACGCCGGAGGATCACCCCATTGACGGGCGGGGCGGAGCTACGTAACCTACGCGAAACCCTCGGTTGCGTTGCTGATCTGCTCCCCCAGCCTTGTTAGCGCTCACATCCCAGGGACATCGCAATGGCATTCCCGAGCATCACCAGGGCCTTGTGCGCAGGACTCCTTCCGGCGGCACTCACCCTTTCGCTGACCACGGGGATCGCGGCCGCCGCCGCTGCTCCGGCCCCCGTGCTCGTCTACGAGTTCGACACCGACGACGTCACCACCGCCTCCATCACCGACTCCTCCGGCAACGGCCTGCACGGCGAGCTGGTCAACGCGGCCACCGCGGCGCTGGTGGACGGCGCGGCGGGCGGGCACGCACTGAGCCTGCCCGGCGGCGCCCCGACCTCCGACGGCGCCTACGTCAGGCTGCCGCTGGCCGCGATCAAGGACAGGATCGACCTGACCGTGTCCGCGCGGGTCAAGTGGGACGGCACCACGTCCCCGTGGCAGTGGATCTACGCGCTGGGCAAGGACAACACCCGCTACCTGTTCAGCACCCCGTACAACGGCGACGGACGGCTGCGCACGGCGGTCACCACGTCGGGCGGCGGCGCGGAGGCGCAGGTCACCGGCTACGCCCCGCTTCCCGCGAACGCCTGGAAGACGCTGACCGTCACCCTCGACACGGCGGCCGGGCGGATCACGACCTACCTCGACGGGGCCGCCGTCGCCTCCGCCCCCACGACGATCACCGCCGCGCAGCTGATCGACGCCTCGACGACGTCCGCCGGGTTCATCGGGCGCTCCTTCTATGCCGACCCACTGTTCGACGGCGCGATCGACGACTTCCGCGTCTACGCCGCGGCGCTCACGGCCGAGCAGGTGGTCGAGGTGGTGGGCGATACACCGCCGACGCCCACCGGCCTCGGCCAGAACGCCTTCGACGTGCGGACGTTCATCGGCACCGCGCCCGCCCTTCCGCCCGCCGTCCGTGCCACCTTCTCCGACGGCTACGACCGCGACCTGCCCATCACCTGGCCGGCCGTGGACCCGGAAAAGTACGCCGCCGCCGGGACGTTCACCGTCGCAGGCACGGCAGGCGACCGCCCGGTCACCGCCGAGGTCACGGTGATCCGCGAGGGCCAGCTCGTCATCGACCTGGCCAAGGACACCGGCGCCTTCCACGGCGGCGCGTCCGGCACACTCTACGGCCTGTACGGGCCTGGGGTGCCGACGAACAACCTCATCGAGGGCATGAAGCTGCGCACGGTCTCGACCAAGGCCCAGGACGGCCCGCAGCATCCAGGGGCGGACGCCCTTGAGGTGGTCAAGCCGCTGGCCGACAGCACCGACGGCGACGTGTACATCTACATGACCGACATCCATCGCGGCTTCCCGTACCAGTGGCCGGGCAGCACGCCGGAGGAGAAGCTCGACCTGTTCAAGCAGAAGATCGCCAAGCAGGTGGACCAGGTCCTGGAGCTCGACCCGAAATATCGCGACAACATCGTGTTCGTCCCGTTCAACGAGCCCGAGGGCAACATGTTCGGCACCGGGGAGTGGAGCTACAACCGGGTGAGCTGGCTCAGCGACCCGCGGCACTACTTCAAGGCGTGGGACGAGGTTCACGCGCTCATCAAGGGCAAGATGCCCGACGCCCGCATCGCCGGGCCCAACACCAGCGTGCTGTACTCCCAGGTCAAGGGCTACCTGCAGCACACGGTGGAGGCGGGCACGGTGCCCGAGGTGATGACCTGGCACGAGCTCAGCCACCCCGAGCAGGTGCGCACCAGCGTGAAGCGCTACCGCGAGATGGAGGCAGAGGTCTTCGCCGGCACGCCGTACGCGGGCAAGAAGCTGCCGATCAACATCAACGAGTACGCCTTCAACTACCACACCTCGGTGCCCGGCCAGATGATCCAGTGGGTGTCGGCCATCGAGGAGTCGAAGGTGGACGCCGACATCGCGTACTGGAACATCGACGGCAACCTGTCCGACTCCGCCGTACAGGCCAACCGGGGCAACGGCCAGTGGTGGCTGCTGCACGCCTACGGCCAGATGAGCGGCCACACCGTCCAGGTCACGCCGCCGTACCCCGGCAAGAACTACAGCCTGCAGGGCCTCGCGACGCTCGACCCCGCCAAGAGGCAGGCCCGCACGATCTTCGGCGGCGCGAGCGGCGCCGGGCACATCCGCTTCGAGAACGTCCCCGCGAACGTCTTCGGCCGCAAGGTGCACGCCTGGATCAGGGAGATCCCGTGGACCGGGCAGATCGGCGACTCGCCGCAGCCCGAGATCGTCGCCGAGCGTGACGTCACCGTCGAGAACGGAGCCGTGGTCTTCGACCTGCCTGCGCTGGAGGAGTCGTCGGCGTACGAGATCGTCCTGTCCCCCGCGGGGACCGGCACCGCGACGGCGTCGGCGCCGCACTTGTGGGAGCGGTCGTATGAGGCGGAGGACGCGAAGTACACCGGCGGCGGCTACAGCCGCAACGGGCCCGAGGGCTCGCCGTCGGACGTGTCGAAGTTCTACACCTCCGGCCGCTACAACGTCGGCGGACTGCGTACCGGCTCGGACGGCGTGCTCGACTTCACCGTCGAGGTGCCGCAGACCGGCCGCTACCACCTGAGCGTGTTCGCCAATTCGCTCAACACCTACAACCTGGTGCGCGAGCAGGGGCCGACCAACGTCTTCATCCGTGTGGATGGGGGCGCGGAGCAGGAGCTGCATCTGCCCCTCGGTTACAAGTGGGTGGTGTGGGACCACGCCGACACCGCTGTGGAGCTGACGGCGGGCACGCACGTCATCTCCCTGGCCGCGCGCGGCCTCGACGGCTCGAAGATCACCAAGGGTGACGCGATCGTCGACCGCATCCGCCTGTCGCTGCCGAACCCGGCGGCGGCCACCTCGCGGTACGAGGCCGAGCTGGCCGAGCTGCGCGGGGCGCGGGCGGCCTACGACGTCAAGGGCGCCGGGGTCTCCGGCTCGGGCGCGGCGGCGGCCTCCCGAGGCCAGTCGGTGACGTTCTGGGTCTACTCGGCCAAGGACACCGCGGCCGTCCTTGACCTCAAGCTGTTCGGATCCGGCAAGGCGAGGATGGCCGTCAACGGCCTGGAGGTGCTGGACGACGCCCGGCGCGGCGACTCCACCGCGACCGTGTCGCTGTCGGGCGGCGTCAACAAGGTCACGGTCACCGGCCAGTCGGCCACGACGCTCATCGACCGCCTGGACGTGCGCCCCGCCCCCGACGCGCTGCCGGCCACCGTCTATGAGGCGGAGTCGGCCCAGCTCGCGGGCACGGCGGCCGCGAAGCCGCTCTCCCTGGCCAGCGGCCAGTCCGCGGTCACCGGAGTCGGCGGCACGCCGGGCAACGCCAACACCCTGACCTTCACGGTACGGGCCGACGCCCCCGGCACGTACGCGATGCGCGTGCGCTACTCCAACCCCGAGCAGTCACCCGCCACGCACTACAACCCCGACCCGCTGGCCCGGCACGCCGACATTGCGGTGAACGGCGCGGCCCCGCGGCGCGTGTTGTTCCCCCACACGTTCCACGAGAACAACTTCTGGGAGCTCACGGTGCCGGTGACCCTGAAGAAGGGGGACAACACAGTCCGGTTCTCCAGCCAGGAGCTGCCGAACTTCGACGGGACGACGTACGCGTCGCAGACGTTCCCTGGAGTGCTCCTGCGCTCCCAGTACGCACCGGTGATCGACAAGATCACGGTGGCGCGTTACAGCCGCTGACCCACGGACCCGCCCGTGCCTGCGGCCAGGCACGGGCGGCGACCCGTTCCTCCGGTCAGGTCCAGGGGGTCGAGCAGCAGTGGAACGGTCAGTGGCGTGAGCGAGTGGCCGAGGGCTGGGTTGTCGCCACTGGCCGTTCTGATGCGGGTGACGTCATCTGCGCTCGGTCCTGAACGAGTATCGCGATCACTACAACATGCATCGGCCGCATCAGGCTCGTGGGCAACGACCTCCCGATCATGATGAGCGTGTGGTCGTACCGATGGAAGGTCGGATCGAGTGTCTCGTACCGGGTTTGATGGAGACCATCAAGCCTGGGAAAACGAGGAGCGATGGCCGCACCTGGGAAGTACCCCGACGAGCTTCGTGAGCGGGCCACCCGGATGGCGGTCGAGGCCCGCCGGGATCCCGATACCGCGACCGGGGCGATCAAGCGGATCGCCGACCAGCTTGGCATCCATCCCGAGGCGTTGCGGATGTGGGTGAAGCGCGCCGAGGTCGATGCCGGCGACCGGCCGGGCACCACCAGCAGCGATGCCGAGCGGATCGCGCAGCTGGAGCGGGAGAACCGGGAACCGCGCCGAGCCAACGCGATCCTCAAGAGCGCGTCGATTTTCTTCGCGGCGAAGCTAGAGCGCCCCTCCCGCTGCTCGTCGCCTACATCGACGAGCACAAACACGAGTTCGGAGTCGAGCCGATCTGCGCCGTCCTGACCGAGGCCGGCACGAAGATCGCTCCGAGCACCTACTACGCCGCCCGGTCCCGCCGGCCGTCGGCCCGGTCGGGTCCAAGGGGGACTCCTACGACAACGCCCTCGCCGAGGCGTTCAACTCGGTGTTCAAAGCCGAACTGATCCGCAACAAGGGCCCCTGGCGGGGCATCGACGATGTCGAGATCGCTGTCGCCGGGTACATCGACTGGTACAACCACCGCAGGCTGCGCGGAGAGCTGGGCCTCATCCCGCCCGTCGAGCACGAGACCAACCATCAACGCACCACCCCGCCCATCCGGACGACGAGCGGGTGATCACGGCCTCCATCAAACCCGGCACTTGACACCAGCGCCGAGCTGGCCGAGCTGTTCGGGGTGGCCCGCTCAACGGTGTACCGGGCAGTGGAGCGAGCAATCACGGGCCAGGTCAGTCACCGACTGACCGAAACAGTTCCGCCTGACCGTCGTGCTCCTCGACCGGGGGCGGGCGTTGAGTGATCCCGCCGATCCCGCCGGCCCGTTCTGGCTGCCTCAGCGGGGCAGGATGGGGTGTCGGCGGGCGAGGGCAGGCAGGATGCCGGCGTGGTGGAGCAGGTTGCGGGCGGCGGCGATGGCGTCGGGGGTGTTGGCGAAGACCCGGCCCTCCTGGTCGAGATGGGCGATGACGCCGAGGGCATGCAGGGGCTGATGGTGGCCGTCACGGATGCCGGAGACGTAGACGGTGATGCCGCGCCGTTGCAGGCGGTCGATGGCATCGCCCAGGACCAGGGCGCCGCTGGCGTCGATGGTGGTGACGCGGGACATCCGCAAGATCACCACGGAGACGTCGGCGACTTCCGACAGCTCCAGTAGGAAACGGTGGGCGGCGGCGAAGAACAGCGGCCCGTCCAGCCGGTAGGCGACGATGTGCTCGGCGAGCAGGGCGTGCTCGTCTTCGGTGTGGTCGCCGGGCAGGTCGTGGGCGATCGGCATCTCATCGAGGCGGACGTTGCGGGCGACGGCGCGAAGAGCTAGCGCCCCGGCCACGGCCAGGCCGACGATGACGGCCTGGACCAGGTCGAACGCCAGCGTCGCGACCGCAGTCAGGGCCAGGACCACGGCGTCGCCGCGGGTCGAGCGCATCATCGCCTTGACCGAGCCGACCTCCACCATGCGCACCGAGGTGGCCAGCAAAACACCGGCCAGAGCGGCCAGCGGAATCTTGGCGACCAGGTCGGCGGCGGTGAACACGATGACGGCCAGGATGCCCGCGTGGGCCAGGGCGGCCAGCCGGGAGGAGGCGCCGGAGCGGACGTTGACCGCGGTGCGGGCGATGGCTCCGGTGGCCGGCACCCCACCGAACAGCGGCGCGACGAGGTTGGCCAGGCCCTGGCCGAACAGCTCCCGATCGGGGTCGTGCTTATGATTGACGCTCATGCCGTCGGCCACCGCGGCCGACAGCAGCGATTCCAGCGCGGCCAGTGCGGCGACCGCGATCGCTGGCGCGATCAGCGAACCCAGCGCGCCCACCTCGAGGAAGGCCAGCGAGGGTGCGGGCAGCCCGGCGGGCAGGTCGCCGATCCGGGCCACCGGCAGGTCGGCAAACTCGACGACGAGGGTTGCCACCGCGACGGCCAGCAGTGAGAACGGCAGGGTCGGCCGCCGGCGCGCGCCCAGCAGCATCGTCGCCGCCACGACCAGCGTGACCGCCAGCGCCCACCAGCGTGGATGGGCGAGAAAGTCCTGGACGGCCTGCCAGGCCACGCCGATGACCTTGTCCCCTTCCGGGGCCGGCACGCCCAGCGCGGCCGGGATCTGCTGCAGGCCGATCACGCAGGCGATGCCGATGGTGAAGCCCTCCACCACCGGGGCTGGCACCAGTGCCATGTACTTGCCCGCGCGCGCCAGCGCCAGCGCGAGCAGCAGCAGCCCGGCCAGCACGCCGACCGTCAACACCCCCGAAGCGCCGTGGGCGTGCATGATCGGCACCAGCACCACCGTCATCGCGCCGGTCGGCCCCGACACCTGCAGGCCCGAGCCGCCGAACAGCGCCGCCAGTGCGCCGGCGACCACCGCGGTGGCCAGCCCGGCTTCGGCGCCCATGCCGGAGGAGATACCGAAGCCCAGCGCCAGCGGCAACGCCACGATCGCCACCGTGAGCCCGGCCAGCAGATCGCGCCGGGGATGGCGGCCCATCGCGGCCAGCTCGCCACGCTCGGGCAGCACAGAACGGACGCGGGCCCAGCCCGCCGACAACAGGGAGGTCACGAGGCGCCGGCCTCCGCCTGCATCAGTTCGCTCAGCAGCTCGTTTTGCCCCGACAGTTTGTGCGTCAGCAGTTGGCGGGCCGCGCGCAGCAGCTCGGCTACGTCCCCGCCGGCCAGGGCGTAGACGACGGTGGAGCCGTCGCGGTGCGCGCTGACCATGCCCGAACGGCGTAGCACGGCCAGATGCTGCGACAGCCCGGTCGGCTCGGCCTCGATGGCCGCCAGCAGGTCCCGCACCGGTCTCGGCCCCTCTTGCAGCAGCTCCAGCACCCGGATCCGGACCGGGTGGCCCAGCAGCCGGAACAGCTCCGCCTTGGCCTCATACAACGGCACCGACATCACTGCGCGCTCCCCTCGGCCGGATCAGCCTCACCTGGCTCGGCCTCCGGCGAGCTGAGCGTTATGCCGTTTGTGCGCGCCAGCCTTGTCACGTGCTCCCATTCGGCTTCGGCCAACGCGAGCGCGTCGGCGTCATCGCCTTGGCGGGCCGTCTTCAACGCCGTGCTTGCCCGGCGTGCCCGTTCCCTGACCGCCGCTGCGAATGACTCGCTCACAGCTCCCCTCTCCGTCGATCCAGCTCAGAGTCTGCACCATATTGTATTGGATTGCGCAAATTCGCAATTTGTGAAGCCGCAGATGAGGGCCGATCCGTGTGGAGATCAAGGTTCGCCGCTTCTCGCGGTGATCACTGTTGCCGGGCCCATCGACCACACCAGCGTTCCTCGACTGCTCACCTCCACCATGGGGATAGAAGACCTGGCAGGCCACCTGGCCAGCCCGGTGGTCATCGGTCCTGATGCAACTGCAGCAGTGCCCGAGCCTCGACCAAGCGATCGAGGCTTTAGCCGAGTAGCTCCAGGTCGTCGTCTTCGTCGTCCGGGTTGTCGGCGCCGTTGAGTGCCAGGGCCTCGCGCAGCCAGCCAAGCTCGTCCGGGTACAGCGCCACGGTGGTCCAGCGGCGGGCCGCGGCACCCTCGGGCAGGTCATCGTCGCCTTCGTAGGCGCCGGGTAGCTTCACCGCGATCCAGACGTCCTCATCGAGCAGCGTCACGGCCTGGCGCAGCCGCACTACCGGCAGTGGTACCCGCGGCGCCGAACGCGAGCCGGTTGTTCATGTTCAACCGCACCTCGCCGTAGGGGGCGATGTTGCTCCAGAACAGCGGGGTCAGGCCGCGCTGGTCGTCGGCGCTTAGCTCCACCAGGCCCTCATCGAGGACGTCTTGGACCATCAGGGTGTTGAGGTAGACCACGGCGGCCTGCAGCACCCGCAGGCACAGCACCGACAGTTCCTGCTCGTCGCGACGATTGGCCGGGATGTCGCCGCCCTTGCCGAAGTAGATGATCGAGTTACCGGCGTTCCACGACTCGGCGACGTTCAACCCGGTGTTGATCTCACGCTGCAGCTGCCGGTCGCGCAGGTAGCGGGCCACGAAGATGCTGTGCTGGGCTCGGCCGACCTCCTGCATCGCCTGGTAGGTCGGGTGCATGAGGTTGGTCTGCTGGAAGCGGCGTAGGATCGCCGCCGTTTGCGCGGATCGGGTGCAGATCGCGGTAGCGTATTTGATCATCTGGTCGTACTGGTCGGCGATCAGATCCCAGCGGATCGGCCGCATCATCATCGCAGCCCCGAGCTGCGGGTAGGTGTCGGCGTGGCCGGGCCGATACAGCCGGACCCTGTTGATCGCCTTGATCCGAGGCAGCAGGTCGAAGCCGAGCAGCCTGGTCAGGCCGAACCCGATGATCGACTGGCCGTGGGTGTCGGTGTAGTTGGCCTCGACGTCCATCGCGGTGCCGTGGTGCATCGCGCCGTCGACCATCGCGGCGACCTCCGACGCCGAGCAGTTGATGACCTGGGAGTGGATCACCATGGACTTGCGTTCGACGTGCCAGTAGATCAGCACGCCGCGGCCACCGTAGCGGGAGTGGTATTCGGTGAACAGGTTGGAGTCGAACGCGCCGAAATGGGTGGAGTCTGAGGCCACGGTGGTCGACCCGGCGCCCCAAATGGCCCGCCTGCGGGCGGCGAAGGTGGCGTTGGCGATGTCGATCGCCAACGCCCTCACCAGGTCAGTGGTCAGGTAGCGGCGGCGGATGTAGTACAGCTCTTCCTCACGGTGGCCGTGCTCACCGGCGGCGACCGCGCGGATGCCGGTGTTGGTGCCGTAGGCGTACAGCACCAGCAACAGCCGCTCCAACATCGGGCCGGCGACCTCGCCGCGGCCGAACATCGAGCCGATCGTGGCCCGGCAACTCGAGCGCAGCACCGCCTCTTTCAGCACGTCGATCAGTGGCACGGTGCCCCACCGGCCGACGATGACCTTCTTCAACCGGCCGAGGTTGCGTGGCTCGGGCTGCGCCTCCAAAGGAGTCAGCTTGATCGCGCCCTGGTTGCCGGGCCGGGACCGGATCTGCAGCCACTCCAGCGGCATCGCGTCGTTGAGCGCGCCGAGCTCGGCGCGCATCTCCTGCTGCAGGCCCTCGATGAAGGCGCCCGGGTCCAACGGTTTGCGCAAAGCCTGGTAGTGCTCGGTGCGCCGCTGGTCGAAGTCGGCCGGCAGGTCCTCGTCGGGGTTACGAAACTCCATCGCCCCGACCACCCACACGCCCTTGCACTTGAGTTGGTCGCACAACGCCTCGAAAGTGCGGATCTCATACACCGTGCGCACCGCCCGGCGGCGGCCGCGTCCGTCGAGGCGGTAGGCCAGCTCCGCCCAGTCCCCCGACAGGCCAGGGTGCGTCGGCACGGTCTCCCCGGCCGGGTAGTAGGTCAGGTCGGTGGCGGTCCGGTAGCGGCGCACCAGGGCCAGGGCGTCCAGCACCGGCCGGTGGGAGTTGTCACAGCGGAACTCCAGCACCTCCAGCAGAGCGATCAGCCCCTTGCGGTAGTGGTTGGAGTAGGAGGCTCGGTAGGTGTGCTGCACCGTCCGCCGATACGTCGATCCCGACGACTTGTACTCGGCCACCAGGTTGCGCAGGTTGTCCTCGCCGATGACCGGGAACACCACCTGCCGCACCGTGTCGTCCGGCTGGGCGGAGGCGGCCTCGGCGACCCGAAACAGCAGCCCCTCCTTGCCGTGCACTCGCTTGAACTCGGCCACCAGTTGCTTGCTCACCCGCCGATCCGCGCGGGCCGCGATCGCGTGCACCGTGCGCAGCAGCAGCGTGACCAGCGCGTCGGTGATCTCCCAGCTGCGGCAGTGCACCAGTGCCGCCAGCAGCGTCACGGTCAACTCGTCGCTGTGCTCACGCAGGTGCGACGGCGGTTCGACCGCGGCCCTGGCCCGCCAGCCGACCAGCACCTTCGGTGCCACGTCGGCGAAAAATCCCACCGGCAGCCCGATCGCGCGGACCGCCTCCAGGCGGGAGATCTCGGTCGGCATTGGATCGCCCCGGCGAAGTTGGAGGCTAGATCGCTTGGTTCTCGGCCGTCAGGT